>NZ_LIYC01000109.1:0-1014 GCF_001418765.1 Gordonia sp. HS-NH1 | reverse complement strand
TGTGTACTGACTTCCGGCATCGCTGTGATGAATCAAACCTGTTGCAGTGAACGAGAAGTCGGTTCTACGTCGGGTGAACAAGGCCTGTTCGAGAACGCTGGTCACCAACGGTGTCGACTTGCTCGTCATCACCCGCCACCCGAGGATTCGACGCGAGTACACATCGACGAGAAACGCGGTGTAAACGAACCCTGCCAGGGTCCAGCAGTAGGTGAAATCAGCCACCCACCACTGATCTGGCCTGGCCGGCAATGACCACTTGCGCTCCACCAGATCAGGATGCCGCGGCGCGCGATCATCGCGCTGGGTCGTGATCGTGCGATGTTTTCCGCGGGTGACTCCGGCGATCCCGCAGATCCCCATCAGTCGGCCCACCTGATCACGGCCCATCTCACGGCCCTCGCGGCGCATCGTGTGCCAGATTTTGCGGACGCCGTACACGCCACGATTGCGATGAAACGCCTGGTAGACCGCGTGAGCGTCGTACGCCTCGGCCAATCGTGTCACCGAGACCGGACCCGCTTGCGTGCGGGCGTAGTAGGTGGACGGGGCGATCTGCACGCCGTGCTCAGTGAGCACTCGGCAGATCGGGGCGACCCCGAACCGACCCTTGTGAGCGTCGATGTAATCAACGATCACCGCAGTCGGCGGTCGACCTCCGCCGCGGCGAAAAACGCCGACGCTGTCTTCAAAATCTCATTGGCCCTTCGCAATTCAGCGTTCTCCTTGCGAAGCGCCGCCAACTCGGCGTCCTGCTCGCCCACCGTCATCGTTCCCCGCGCAGTCACGATCGGCCGGTCCTTCTCGATCCAGTTCCGCAACGTCGCCTGGTTGATATCGAGCAATGCGCCCACGTGTTTCCGGGCGGCGAGCTTTCCGCCGCCATGCTCGGCGAGGTGGTCGTGATACATCCTCACAGCCCGCTCACGCGTCTCTGGATCAAACTTCCTCAGTGCACCCATACCGGCATTCTCCTGGTGAGATCACGGTCTCCACCAGACCCAGGACGGTTCA
>NZ_LIYC01000108.1:0-1098 GCF_001418765.1 Gordonia sp. HS-NH1 | reverse complement strand
GTTGAACGCCTCGGCCATCGCATTGTCGTACGAATCACCCTTGGAGCCAACAGAAGTCACTGCGTCTGCTTCGGCGAGACGTTCGGTGTAGCGGATGGCTCGATACTGCACTCCGCGGTCGGAGTGGTGAATCAGCCCGGCCACGCCCTGGCCGGCACGCGACCGCGCCCACAACCCCATATCCAAGGCGTCGAGCGCGAGGTCGGTGTGCATGGTGGTCGAGACCTGCCAGCCCACGACCATCCTTGAGAAGACGTCGAGGATGAACGCGGCATACACCCACCCCGAGTGTGTGCGGATGTAGGTCAGGTCCGCCACCCACAGCGCGTTGGGCGCCGCCGCGGTGAACTGCCGTTCGACACGATCGGCCGGCTGCGGAGTTTCGGCCCCCTCGCTGTGCGTGGTCTTCCGCGTCTTGGATCTCGTTATCCCCTGCAGCCCATCAGCTTTCATCAACCGCTCGACGGTGCACCGGGCCACGCCGATACCCTTTCTGCGTAGTTCGGCGTGGACTTTGCGGGCACCGTAGACGCCGAGATTGTCGGCATGCACGGTGCGGATCTCACCGAGGATCTCGCGGTCACGGACCACCCGTGGCGCCTCGACTCGTCGAGAGCTCAGATGGGCTCGGACTGTGGACGGAGCGATCTGGGCGGCCGTGTCGCGCAGGGCCGCGCAGATCGGATCGACTCCGTGTTCGTCGCGGAAAGCGGCGACGAACTCCACGATCAACGCTGTGGGCGGTCGATCTCCGCCGCAAAGAAAGCTGATGCCTGCTTCAAGATGGTGTTCGCCCGCCGCAACTCCCGGTTCTCCCGTTCCAGCTGCGCGATCCGCTCAGCCTCGCTGGTCGTGGTCCCCGGGCGGTCCCCGCCATCGATCTCGGCCTGCTTGACCCAGGTGCGAAGCGCCTCCGGGTGCACACCGAGTTGATCGGCGATCCGTTTGAGCGCCCCTGGTCGCGTGGCTGGGTCCTTGCGGGCCTCCACCGCCATCCGCGTCGCCCGCTCCTTCAGCTCAACGCTGTACTTCCGTGGTGCTGCCATGCTCTCCATCCTTCACAGATTCGAGAGCCTCCGACAAACCCGGGGCGTTTCA
>NZ_LIYC01000107.1:0-1107 GCF_001418765.1 Gordonia sp. HS-NH1 | reverse complement strand
CTAGGAGGCTGCTGAATTATTGGTTTCCTGGGCTGGGGGTTGTGGTCGGGTTGTCGGTCTCGCCTGGCTGTGATTGTGGGGGTGGCCTGGATGCCGAGCTGGCTCAGGCCAGGGTCCAGGTGTTGTGGGTAATGCTCAGGCCCAGGCTGGCCAGTCGGCGGAGGTTGAGCGCGGCGACGCGGTGGTGGAGCCAGTTGTTGTTGTTCTCGACACCGCGGAAGGGCACGCGGCGGTTGTTTCGGGTCAGCCAGGCGATGGATCGTTCCGCCATCGGCCGATGTTGCCGGTAAGTGTCCTGAATATGGTTGTCGGCAAATTGTTTTCGGTGTTCGCGCTGCAGTTGGTGATGTTCACCGAGAACAATCTTGCGGCCCCGAGGCGAGGTGGTGCAGCGCTGGCGCAGTGGGCAGCCGCGGCAACCCGCGCCGAAGGTGACCCGCCCTTTCGCGGTGACCGGCCGAGTCAGATTGTTCGGGCAGGTCAACGTGTTCGTGGTGGCGTCGTAGGTGAAGTCGTCGCCGACGAAACCACCCTTGACGGCCGGGCGGTGTGGCCAGGGTTTGAGGACCGCAGTCCAGTTGGTAGGTGCCAGCGACGAGAGCATGGCCCCGGTCGCGTATGCCGAGTCGCCGAGGACCTCGAGGTCAGCAGCGCTGTCGGCGACGGTGGTGTCGGTGGGCAGCAATCGCGCCCCGACTGTGGCATCGGAGTTGTCCTCGCCAGCGGCTTTGGTCAGCTCGGTGGCGGTGACCAGCCCGGTATCGGGTTCGACCACGACATGGGCTTTGAACCCGTCCTGGCGGCGGGACTGGGTTTTATGAGCATGCCGGGCATCGGTATCGACCGTGGAGATCACCCGATCCGGGGCGGTCCTGCGCGCGATCTGCCAACGACCGTCGGTGCCGTCAGAGCCGGCGGCGGGTTCGACATCCTGGCCGGCCACCAACGCCAGCAACGCCACCGCCTGCTGCTCGGATTCGTTATCGGGCTTCTTGGCGATCGCGGTGAGGTCGAGGTCGTCGAGCACGGCCAGGGCGTCGTTGACCAGGGCGCTCACCAAATCGTGTTGGGCCTGTTCATCGTCCCAGGCGATGCGGGGTTTGCCGG
>NZ_LIYC01000106.1:458-1183 GCF_001418765.1 Gordonia sp. HS-NH1 | reverse complement strand
TAGTGCAGACCGCTCTCGGGGTCGGCGTATTGACCAGGGAACGCCCACGGCGTCGAGGAGCCAACCCACGTGCTCTCGCCGTAAAGTGTCCTCGCTGAGTGTCCTGCGACCTCTCCAGTTAGCGGGTCAACGAGTGCAGTTGGTGTCGCGATCTGATCAGTCACGATCGCGAAGAACTCTCGGTCGACTTCGGTCTGCGTCCAGTCTCGCGGTGCACGCGGCGTGGGCGCCGGTGAGCCCAGGTTGAGGCTCACCTCGCCGTCAGATGCGCCGTCCTCGAACTCAAGGCCTTCGGACGGCGTGATCGATTTCGTACTGCGCGTCTGCGCTAGAGGCGTGTACGCGTAGGGCGCGAACGTCCAGGTAGTGGCATTGAGGCCATCGCTGGGCTCGGCGTCCGGCATACCAGCCGTCGACTCGGTTTGCTCGACCATCTGCTCGCCGTGCCAGTGGAACCGAGTGACCGCCCCGGTTGCCGTATTGGTCTTGCTGAGTCGACGGCCCAAGTGGTCGTAGGTGTAGGTCCAGGTCGTTCCATCGGGGGTTGCCACGCTGCGCAGTCGATCGTGAGCGTCCCAGACGTAATGCCACACATCAGGTTTCCGCGACAGTCGTCGACGACTCATCGAGGTGAGGCGACCCGCGGGATCGTACCGGTACGACGTCCGTCCGTCGTCGACGAGCAGGGTGCCGGAGTATCGCCAGCGGGGGCCCTTCGAGGCTCG
>NZ_LIYC01000106.1:0-381 GCF_001418765.1 Gordonia sp. HS-NH1 | reverse complement strand
CGGAGTATCGCCAGCGGGGGCCCTTCGAGGCTCGGCTAGCGCCTCGCACCTCAGGGATCGGAGGCGGCTGGCTAGCGCCTCGCACCTCAGGGAGCGGAGGCTGGCTGGCGCCCCGTACCCCAGGGGGCGGAGGCTGACTGCCGCTTCGCACCTCAGGGAACGGAGGTCGGCCGGTGTCTTGCGCATCAGGAGACGTGATCGCTGAGGTCCCGTACTCGGTGATGTTGCCCGTCGCGTCGTAGGTGAGTTGCTCCGAGCCGGTAGGGCTGATTGCCGCAGTTATCCGACCGAGCACGTCGACTCTGTAGTCGGTCCGGCCGCGACCGGCCAGGGTCGTCGTCGAAGCTGTCAGAATTCCGTCGGGTCAAGCCCCTGGTAGTG
>NZ_LIYC01000105.1:0-1239 GCF_001418765.1 Gordonia sp. HS-NH1 | reverse complement strand
CGGTGCCGTAACGGGTGCGATAGTCGGCGCCGTCACGACAGGTGGCGCTACCTCAGGCATTAACGCACTCGGTGGAGCTGGTATCGGCGCAGCCGTTGGTGGAATCGGAGCAGGAGCTGCGGGAGCTGCGGTCGGTGCCGCGATCGGGGGTACCGCGGGTGGTCTCCTGGCGTACTCGCTAGGCGCCGGCGATCCGGGCGCCAACCCTGATGAACCGTGGCGCCAGAGCGGACCGCGTCACGCGCTGCCGGAGTCAGGCCCGAATCAATTCGAGTTCCATCTGCCAAGTGAACATGCGCGTCGCTCCGGATTGCCGGCAGTCGACTACGTGGTGAATCATCGCGGCGACGTCGATGCGCATGTCGGCGCCTCAACCTTCAAATGGTCTGGCATGCAGGCACGCTCGCCCTACGTGATGTTGGGACCACACGTCGAGAGATCCGTCCGTGACTGGACTCGGGCGCAGTCCGAGACTCTCAAGAACGCGGTCCCCGGTAGTGACGTGCAGTGGCCCGAAGAGCCGACGAAACCAGCGCCCGCTAGGAATTGACTTGAAGTGCGCAAAAACAATTACGTCAATCTCGACCGATCAATAAAAGAGAGTATGAAGTGAAAAAGGCTATCGTGTCCATGTTCGTTGTCGTAGTCGCCACTTTGAGTGTGCTGGTCGGCGTCGGGCAGGCGTCTGCTGCGCCGTTGCAGAACTTCAGTACAAACGGCACGACATTCGGAACGTTTGGTGACCACTCCTTCTGTCGCGGTGCCATTACATACAGAGTCGACGCCGTGGCTAAGAAACGTGGCGTTGTCAAGGTCACCGCGACTTCACATGGATTCGCGGGACAGGGTCCGTCATGGAATCGGAATCCGAACTGTCGCTTCCTGTTTCGCTCCGCTACAACGAGCGTGCGAGGGATCGACTTGGAGAAGTGGACGGTTGGTTCCTTTGGGCCGAGGCCAGGGCAGAAGAAGACGTGGCACGTTGTGACCGGCTCCGGCCCCGCTTGGATGGGCATCACGACCTATGCCGTCAACAGTGCCGTTCGCATCCTGCAATCCCCTGCGGGACCCTCCTTCTTCATGACGGTGCCCTAGGGCGTCGTCGATCCCTTTGCATCCGAGGATCTGAAATTGAAACTCTTGGTGTTGTTTGCCGCGCTTCTCTGGCGGTAGTCGTCATCGGAGGAGGCCAGGCCGCAGTCGGTCTTTGCAACAGACAGAGGTAGAAGCGCCATGAGT
>NZ_LIYC01000104.1:0-1352 GCF_001418765.1 Gordonia sp. HS-NH1 | reverse complement strand
TGATCCCTCCCGGGATTTCCGGAGGGCTCCTCTCAAGGGAGGATGAAACCTATGGCAGCAGGATCGAAGCGGTACTCGGCTGAGTTGAAGCGAGACGCCGTGGACATGGTGGCCCAGTTGGTGGCCCACGGGTCGGCGGAGTGGCCGGCGATGCGCAAGACCGCAGATCTGTTGGGGGTGACCTCGGCGGAGACTGTCCGTCAGTGGGTTCGTAAGGCCCCGGCCGCTGATGCGGAAGGCGCCTCGAGGGCCGACAACGAGGAGATCCGCAGGCTCAAACAGGAGGTCGCCGAACTCAAACGGGCCAACGGCATCCTGAAAGCGGCGTCGGTTTTCTTCGCGGCCGAAATCGACCGGCCACACCGGTAATTGTGGACTTCATCCGCACCCACCAGGGACATCGGGTGGGTGCGGATGGTCTTATCTGGGGTGTCGATTCGATGTGCGCCGTGCTCTCTGAGCACGGCTGGCGCATCGCCCCGTCCACATACTACGACCACATCAACCGCGGGCCGAGCGCCCGTATGCTCGCTGACGCGCAGGTCATCGATGCGATCTTCATGCTCCGCAAGAACAAACCCCTGACCCGCGTTCTGGGCTCACGAAAGACATGGATAATGCTGCGCAGCAACGGATTAGATGTCGCCCGTTGCACGGTTGAACGGGTCATGCGGGAGATGGGATGGCACGGCGCGATCAAGAAGAAACGGGTGCGCACGACCATCCCTGACGCGGCGGCCAAGCGGCCGACGGATCTGGTCGACCGGCAGTTTTATGCCGCGGCACCCAACCGCCTGTGGGTGGCCGATTTCACCTACTGCCGCACCGAATCCGGTTGGGCGTACACAGCCTTCGTGACTGACGTGTTCGCCCGCAAGATCGTCGGCTGGAAGGTGGCCACGGAGATGACGGTGAACTTGGTGACCGATGCGATCAACAATGCGATCGACAACAGAAAACGTTGCGGGGTAGTCGATTTGAGCAAACTCGTCCATCATAGCGACGCCGGATCGCAGTATACTGCCATCGTGTTCGGGCAGCGATTGGCCGAGGAAGGGATCGCGGCCTCTATCGGCACCGTCGGGGACAGTTTCGACAATGCCCTGGCCGAATCGGTGAACTCGGACTACAAGAACGAACTGGTCGACAACCAGCCCCTGTTCCATGGAGCCACTGAGTTGTCGCTGGGCACCGCCGAATGGGTGGCGTTCTACAACCGAGAACGACCACACAGCTACTGCCACGACCTCACCCCCGACCGGGCAGAGCAACTCCACTACGATCGCATGCGCACCCTCAATCCGGAGGAAGCGCTCACACCATGAGCTCTCCGGAAACGCCGGGAGGGATCA
>NZ_LIYC01000103.1:0-1406 GCF_001418765.1 Gordonia sp. HS-NH1 | reverse complement strand
CTGAGGTGCGAGGAGCGATAGACGGTATGAGGGCCTTGGGGCCGAAGGCCTCAAGCTGCAAACACATCGTGGGTTGCTGCTGCTGAGTTCACACTCGGCGGTAGCACCACATTGCAGATCAGGAGGCCTCCGGTGATTGTTCAGGGTACAAGTGTCGGATTGGATGTTCACGCACGTTCGGTGGTCGCTCACGCCATCGATGAGGACAGCGGCAACGTGATTCGGGAGACGTTGGTTCCCGATGCGGCGACCATCGTGAGCTGGCTTCACAGCTTGGCTCCGCCTGTGCGGGTTGCCTACGAGGCCGGTCCGACGGGTTTCGGATTGGCTCGGGCGATCACTGCGGCCGGGATGGAGTGTGTGGTTGCCGCGCCCTCGAAGCTGCAACGGCCAGCCGGGGACCGCGTCAAGACCGATGCCCGAGACGCTGCGCACCTGGCGAAGTTGCTGCGCCTGGGCGAGGTAGTCGCGGTCGGTGTGCCCGAGGAGGGTACCGAAGCGGCCCGTGATCTGGTCCGCGCCCGCGAGGACGCTCGCAGCGACCTGATGCGGGCGCGGCATCGATTGTCCAAACTGCTTCTGCGCCAGGGGATCGTCTACTCCGGCGGGAAACCCTGGACCGGTGTTCATCAACAGTGGCTGCAGCGTCAACGTTTCGAGCTGCCGCTGTTGCAAGCCGCCTTCGACAACGACCTGGACGCGGTGTTGAGCGTGACCGCACGCCGAGACCGCCTCGATGAGCTGATCGAACAGACCGCGGCCACCGATCCGTGGCGGGCTGTGGTCACCCGATTGTCATGTCTGCGGGGTGTGTCGACGCTGACCGCGTTCGCTCTGGCCGTCGAGATCGGCGACTGGTCGAGGTTCAGTGGCGCCACGATCGGCCCCTACGCCGGGTTGGTGCCCTCGGAATACTCGACCGGCGGTACCCGCAGTCAGGGATCGATCACCAAGGCCGGGAACGCCCACGTGCGGCGGTTGCTGGTCGAGGCGGCCTGGCAACACCGGCGGCCCTACGGCACGCCCGGACAGACCATGCGCCGTCGGTGGGAGGCCGCCTCACCCTCGGCCCGCGCCCGTGGCCATGCCGGCAACCGACGGCTACACAAGCGTTGGCAACAATTCGACCGCCGCAGCAAACATCCCTGCGTGGCCAACACCGCGATCGCTCGTGAGCTCGCCGGCTGGTGCTGGTCGCTGGCGGTGCTCGACGACTAACCAGCACTGACACACAATCTTGGCCACCCGCCGCGACTGCGCTGTGGTGAACAGGGAACGAATCCACGGCGTCGCTATGTGCGCCAGCACCTCTGGGTGCACGGTACGCACGCTTACATAGACCCGTCGGTCAGCGTTTTCATCTCCTGTCGAACACCGTTGAGCGGTAACCAACCCGCGTATATCAG
>NZ_LIYC01000102.1:0-1507 GCF_001418765.1 Gordonia sp. HS-NH1 | reverse complement strand
CACCCTTGGCCCAATCCTTGTCGGCGTGATGGAGTTCCACCTGCGTGGCGGGCTGATCGCACCCAGGTGCCGAGCACACATCGCCGTCGGGGCGGGCGAACGAGACGAGGCGCTGTTCGCGAGTTGCCAGACGCTTGCTGCGTCCGAAATGCAGCGGAACGGTGGTGTGATCTTTGAAGATCGCCAGCCAGGGCTGCATATCCGCGGCGAGCGCGATGACGTCCCGGATGGGCAGCAGGGTTCCGGTGGCAGTGGTCGCGAGCCCGGCTTCGCGGATCAGGTCGCCGAGGTCGGCTTTGATGATCAACTGCACGGGCAGGCCGCGGTGCGATCTCCCAAGCGTCCCGTCGGCAAATCCGGCGGTGAGTGCGGCGTCGAGCGCGTCGTGATTTGTCTGGGCAGGGGTGCGGTGGTCGCGGTCGGCTGCGGTGGCCAGAGCGTCGGGGTCGGCAGCTCCGGCCGGCCCACGGGGTGAGGCGGGGTCGTCGGGGTTGTTGAGTCCGGGTTTGCCCCAGACCGCGAACATCATCGTCATACGCGCGACGAGTTCGGGGGTCAGGGTGCCCGACACCTTGGCGGTACCGTCAGCGCGTTGCCGACCGATCCACAGGCCGCGGCGTCGCTTCTGGTCGGTGTCGTCGGCCAGGGTGCCGTCGGGGTCGAGGTGCGCGAGCAACCGCGCGCCGAGCTGTGTGATGTCGGCAGGCGTGTGCGCTACGGCGATCTCGGCCATCTGACGCTCAGCAGCGACCTTCACATCGTGCTCGACAGCATGGGGAATTCGGTCGAGGACATCCAGTGCGGCCTGAACGTGTGCCGTGCCGACGGAGCCGTCAGCGAAAGCTTCTGCCAGTGAGGGGTGTTCGGGCTCCAGACGGTCGCCGTTGAGGCACGTGAGCGTGGCGGTGGCATTGAGGTGCTTCCGCCGCCGCACCGGATTGCAGATGCGCAGGCGATGATTCATGAACTGGGTGAGAGTGCGGTACCCGGTCTTGCGCGGCAGGTCGCGAGCCTCGACTTCGGCGACGTGGCGGTCGCCGGCGTAAGTGGTTCGCGCGATGGCCCGTTCGGTGGCAGAGGCGACGTCGATCAGTTCCTCGTCGGTGCACGGGGACAGGTCGACGGTCTGCAGTTCGTCGAGAATCGCATTCAACTCGGCCACCAGCTCGACAGCACGAGGTTGTGATGCGGCGGATTCGTCAGACATGGTCACCCCCCCCCGGAGACGTTGCGCGAATACATGTTCGAGTTTAGCGGCTATAACGCTGGTGTGCAATGGTTTTCGCTGTCTCGTCGCAGTGCGCATCTTGTCGGTGGTGCGTGGTAGGGGCGGCCGAATATCGAACCACCCTGCGGCTTGGTCTCTTATACGGCCGCCTGGCTGACACCGCCCCTCGCCGAGTTCCCGACGCTCACCCTTCTCCGAGAGCCGGTATGTCGACCGTCGAGTACGCCGTCAGGACGATGCCAACCACGCGGGCCTAGTTGTACTGACCTGAGAGGTTGG
>NZ_LIYC01000100.1:0-1599 GCF_001418765.1 Gordonia sp. HS-NH1 | reverse complement strand
CTTTCTCATGGCCATGGACAGCTCGTCGATCGGACCCGCGTTTTGGCAGTGGTACCCGAGACGCTTCTTCCTACGGAGCATGCTCGAAACAACCCCGACGCCAGTAATGCGGTGAGACATGCCGCCTTCGAAGCCGAGAACCTTAAGGAAGAGCCATGACATCCAATCCCACCTCCCCTGACCCAGCAGACCCTGTCTTCATCTCGTACCGTCAGAAGGACGGTACTGGTGTTGCTGGGGAGATCGCCTGGCTTCTCCGAGCAGCCGGAATACCTGTGTGGCGAGATCGAGACGATCTTCCCCCAGGCGACACCGAGGCTCGACTGAAGCAAGCAATAGCGGCCGGCATCTCTGGCGGCGTTCTCGTGACCACACCGGATGTGGTGAACAGCAGAGTCGTGAAGATACTGGAAGCACCTCAACTCCTTGCGCTACACCGCAACCACGAAGTGTTTGTTCTCGGCATCATCAACTCGGTGAGGACAGACGGCGGCGGAACAGATTACGACGCTCCCGACCGGCTCCTAGAGATTCGCCCCGGCACCTTGAGCGGTGTAGATCAGAAATCCGCCGAGCGCGATGGTCTGCTGGCAATGATTCGCGGTTTGGTCTGGCACCGAATTGCGTCTCTTCGCAATCGAATCGACACAAACGACAAGACGTTCCGCCTGAGCCTCCAGACCAGGAACACGCCGCAGGTCTACGACCGAACCGGTGACGAACTGGACATCCGCCTCAGGCCCTCCAATCACGAACGGCTTCCGAGCGTCGACGGGCTCCGAGACCTCAAGGACACAATCGGTCTCCTCCCCGATGCCGTGACCCGTTCTGGAGCGCACCGCCTACGTGTCGCCGGCGGGGCTCACCTCTCCGTGGCCTTCGCAGTCGGGGCAGGGTTGCCTTCGTCTCGAATCGGACTGATGGACGTAATAGACCAAAGGGGCGTCACCTGGGCGAGCGACGGCGAAGCTCGGTTCCTCACGCAAGCGCGAGTGCAAATCGCAGACCAAGGAAACCGTCTATCTGCAATAACGGCAAGCCGCCCCTCTGTGGCCATCTATGTTGACCTCCTGCCCGATCGCAGCGACACCGCCTTCACCCGCTACATCGAAGACAATGAACCGTCTCTCGCGGCCTGGCGCCATCTCACAAGTGCGAGCGGCACGCTCCTCGACCCCTCTGATGCAGGCCAAATTGCCGCCGACGTCGCCGCGCACCTCCGTGCCCTGTCGAACGACAACTCCAACGCCGAGGTGCAGCTCCTACTGCGGTGCCCGTTCCCACTGGCGCTTCTCATTGGGCGCCTGACCAACACCCTGCGCGTGGTAGTCCATGAATGGGACGACTCCGATCCCATCGACGGTGGAGACTATCGCGCACGATACGTGCCCACCCTGCGGGTACGAGCGTCCGCAAGCGCTGGGGCGATCGAAGAGGTGCTTCTTCCCTCAGATAGGTCTTGACATGTTGGCGCAGTGGGCTTATCAGCCAGACTTCGAGTCTCATGTCGTGCGTCGGCTGGCAGCGCAGTTGATACGTTGTGGGCCCGCGTTTGCGGCCTACCTGCTCACATGCGGTTGAATCGCCCCGGGTTTGCTG
>NZ_LIYC01000010.1:0-142757 GCF_001418765.1 Gordonia sp. HS-NH1 | reverse complement strand
CCGATCCACCCCCATTAGGGCTTGGTGACGCAGGTTTCGGAGCCCTTCGCGGCTCGCTTCGCTCGCACCTCAGGGAGCAATGGGGGCGCTTCGCTCGCACCTCAGGGAGCGGTTGGGGCCGCTATAGCTCCTCGCACCTCGCACCTCGGGGACAGAGGGTGTGCGGGTCCGCGGTACTGAGAGCCGAGCGTCACGTCCGGTCGTTGCCACCGCCGGCGGGCAGGAAGCGGAACACGCGGTCGTCGGTGGGCTTCGGTGTCCCCACTTCTTTGTTGACGGTCGCCACCTGCAGCAACCCGTTGGGCAGCGCGGCCATCCGGCCGAGTGCGCCGTACCGGCGTTCGAGCACGACGGCCGGTGCGGTGATCGTCGGCTCCTCACGCGTCGGCTCGTTGATGGCCTCGATGCGCTGCGTCCGCGTCGTCGACACGAAGATGCTGCCGGCGGCGACACCGCACCCGGCGATCTGTGGCCGGTCGGGCCAGGTCCACAGCACCTTGGGTCCACCTTCTTCGAGCACCTGCACGCGATCCTCGGTGGCCGTCTGGTCGGCGACGTAGACGGTCCCGGTGGAAGCGTTGGGGCACAACGACACCGTGGACCCGAACCCGGATGCGAGGATCGCCGGACGGGGACTCGCGCCCGAGGTGAACGAGGTGACCAGCAGCACCTTGCCGGCAAGCGAAGACGGATCGTCGGCGGCCGCGGGATTCCCGGCATTGCCGGTGGCGACCACGAGTTCGGTCGGCGACCGGAAGTACATCGCGCCCATGTTCCCGGTGGCGCCCTTCGGGATGCCGGTGAGGATCGGCTTGGGCACGTCACCCGGCGCCAGGCGGACGATCCGATTGTCCGACGGGGTCGTGATGTAGGCGTAGATCAACCGGTCCTGGGAGTAGGTGGGGGAGAAGGCGAAATCGATCAGACCGCCGTCACCGGACGCGTCGACCGGCGCCTCGCCCAGGGTCCGGGCGGGACCGTAGCGCTTGGTGGTGAGGATCTTTCCGGTCGTGCGTTCGGCGACGACCGTCACCTCGCCCTGCTCGTCGCCGGGCATCACACCGCCGGTCGACGCGAGGCAGGTGGCGATGACCGCGGGGTCGGGGTCGACGCACGGACCGGTCGGCGGCGGCTGTGTCTCCCGAGGGGTCTCGGGGGGCGGAGTCGGCTCGGGCTGGCCGCTCGGCCGGTTGTTGGGGCTGAACGCGCCGGCCTCGCGCTGGTTGTCCTGCGCGGTGAAATCCGCACAGCCGCCGACCAGGACGACCACCGCGGTCAGCACCGTCAGCAGGGTGCGCCACCGAACCCGTACCCGTCGATCCGCCGAGGCGGGTGAACTCGGCCGGCCGGCATGACCGCGCGTGCCCGTCGGGCGCCCCTTCCACATGGCGTCCACAGTAGTGGTGCCCCGGCTCGTGGTGCCCGAGCGTGGTGCCCCGACTCACCCCGCCGGGGTGCGAGGGCCGCGGTGCGCGAGCCTCTAGAGTCGGGCGTGTGAGCGAACGCGACACGTCGGGCACCAGCGGGCGCGACACACCGGCGACGAGTCCCTACGACGAACCGACCGGACAGATTCCGGTCCCGGGTACCGGGGGTGGAGTGCCCAGCGCGGGCACCGGCCCGGGGGCCGCGCGTCCCGAGGCCGGTCCGCCGACACCACCGGCGGTGACCGACCGCGACGACTTCTACAACCGGCACGCCCGGCGGTCCCCGGCGCCCTATTCACGAGTGGACGACCTCGACGACCTCGATCCCGGCGACGTGGAGACCCGTCCCGCCGCCGCGGGTCCGCCGACGACCTCGAGTCCTGCCGCACCGCCCCCACGCTCCGCCGCACCGGCCACGGGCCCGGCAGCGCCGGCGGACGACGATTTCGAGACCGTCCAGTTCGCGAAGCCTCCCGGGCCCGCGCGCGTGCCGCCCGCGGACGACGCGATCACCACCCCTGAGCCCGCCCTCCCGCCGGCCGGCACCGCGCGCTACGACTTCCTCGATGACGACGACGATGCGTCATCCCGCACCCGTGCCCGCGACGAGTCGGCGGCCACCGAGGTGTTGGACGACGAGCCTCGCGCGCGTCGTCGGTTCGGCCGTCGCCGAACCGACGACGACACCGACGTCCGGCCGGACGCGGCGGCCGACGACCTGGAGGAGGCCCTCGCGAAGTCGCGGCGCGGCACGATCGACCTGGGTCTGCTGGTACTGCGCGTCGCGCTCGGCGGTCTGGTCGGAGCCCACGGGCTGCAGAAGCTCTTCGGACTGTGGAACGGCCCGCGACTCAGCGGATTCGAGTCGATGCTCGTCGACGCCGGGTTCACCGCCGACTATGCGCAGATCCTCGCGATCGTCGGCGCCCTGTCGGAGACGATCGGCGGACTCATGGTGATCCTCGGCCTCCTGACGCCGATCGGGGCGTCGGCGATCCTCGGCACGATGCTCGTCGCCGCGGCCTTCAAGATGTCGATGGCGGACGGCTTCTCGTTCTTCGCCGCTGCCGGCGGAGTCGAGTTCGAGCTCTTCCTCGCGGTGGCCGCGGCGGTCGTCATCCTGACCGGACCGGGTCTGTACTCGCTCGACTATCCCCGAGGCTGGGCGCGGCGGCCGTTCGTCGGCTCGTTCCTCTGGCTCATCGTCGGCGCGGCCGCGGCCGTCGCGGTCTGGGTGCTCGCGAACGGCAGCAATCCACTGGTGTGACCCGAGCGGACAACGAATGCGGGGTACGTGTCGGATTCCGACACGTACGCCGCATTCTGTGGTGAGGGGTCAGTCGACCTGACGCACCGCGCCGCGGTCGGCCGACGTTGCGAGCTTGGCATAGGCGCGCAGCGCGGTGGTGACCGTGCGCTGGCGGTCCTTCGGCTGCCACGGACGCTCGGAGGCCTCCATCTTGGCGCGGCGCTCAGCGAGCACGTCGTCGTCGACGAGGACCTCGAGACGGCGGGTCTTGACATCGATGAGGATCCGGTCGCCGTCCTCGACGAGCCCGATGGCACCACCCGACGCGGCTTCGGGAGACATGTGGCCGACCGACAGACCCGACGATCCGCCGGAGAACCGGCCGTCGGTGATGAGGGCGCACTTCTTGCCCATCCCGGTGCCCTTCATGAAGGCCGTCGGGTGGAGCATCTCCTGCATTCCGGGGCCGCCCGCGGGACCCTCGTAACGCACCACGAGGACCTCGCCGGCCTGGATGGTCTTGGACAGGATGACCTGGACGGCGTCCTCCTGGCTCTCGACGACGCGGGCCGGGCCCTCGAAGTGCCACAGGTCCTCGTCGATGCCCGCGGTCTTCAGGACCGCCCCGTCGGGCGCGAGGTTGCCGCGGAGCACGCACAACCCGCCCTCGACGGTGTAGGCGTGCTCGAGGTCTCGGATGCATCCGCCCTCGGCGTCGGTGTCGAGCGAACTCCACCGGTTGGCCGTCGAGAACGGGGTGGTGGTGCGGACGCCGCCCGGTGCTGCGTGGAAGAGTTCGACGGCCTCGTCGATCGCCTTGCCGCCGCGGATGTCCCAATCGTCGAGCGCCTGGGCCATCGTCGGGGTGTGGACGGTCGAGGCGGTGTCGTCGAGCAGACCCGCGCGCCGCAATTCGCCGAGGATGGCCGGGATTCCGCCTGCCCGGTGAACGTCCTCCATGTGGTAGTCGGAGTTCGGCGAGACCTTCGAGAGGCACGGGACGTTCCGGCTGATCTCGTCGATGACCGTGAGGTCGAAGTCGGCGACCTCGCCCTCCTGCGCGGCGGCGAGGATGTGCAGAACGGTGTTGGTCGAGCCGCCCATCGCGACGTCGAGTGCCATGGCGTTACGGAAGGCGGTCGGCGTCGCGATGTTCCGCGGGAGCACCGACGCGTCGTCGTCGCGGTACCAGCGCGTCGCGGCGTCGACGACGACGGTGCCGGCGCGCCGGAACAGGGCGCGACGTGCCTCGTGCGTGGCCAGGGTCGAGCCGTTGCCGGGCAGGGCGAGCCCGAGCGCCTCGGTCAGGCAGTTCATCGAGTTGGCGGTGAACATGCCCGAACACGATCCGCAGGTCGGGCATGCCGCCGCCTCGACCTCGCTCAGGCCCGCATCGTCGACGTCGCTGTTGGCCGACGCGGAGATGGTGGTGATCAGATCCGACGACGGGTGCGCGACATCGCCGACGACGACGGCCTTGCCGGCCTCCATCGGTCCGCCCGAGACGAACACGGTCGGGATGTTCAGGCGCATCGCGGCATTGAGCATGCCCGGGGTGATCTTGTCGCAGTTCGAGATACACACGAGCGCGTCCGCGGTGTGGGCGTTGACCATGTATTCGACGGAGTCGGCGATGATCTCGCGACTGGGCAGCGAGTAGAGCATGCCGCCGTGACCCATCGCGATGCCGTCGTCGACGGCGATGGTGTGGAACTCGCGTGGCACGCCACCGGCTGCCCGCACGGCCTCGGCCACGATGTCGCCGACATCCTTCAGATGTACGTGCCCCGGCACGAACTGGGTGTACGAGTTGGCGATCGCCACGATCGGCTTGCCGAAATCGTCGTCGGTCATCCCGGTGGCGCGCCACAGGGAGCGGGCGCCGGCGGCTTCACGGCCGACGGTGGTGGTGCGTGACCTCAGGGCAGGCATGGCTTCCTCGAATCGATCGTCTGGCTCGGGTGGGCCCGGCGCGATCGGACGTGCGATGACGGACCGGCGCCGGACTCTTCGGCTCAACACCGCGACCCCGGGTGTTGTTTCCCACGGGCTGTGGCCGGGACGAGGCTGTGTTGACGGGCGCCGCCTCGCTGAGGGTGGGCGTGGGGGAGCGCCGAGAAGTCAGGCTACTCCGCCGTGAGATGGGGGAACAAAACGATTCGGACGTGCCCGGCACGACGTCGCCGGCACCACGTAGCGGCGGTGTCAGATCCCCAGCACCGCTTTGGCGATCGAGAAGTAGACGAGGAGGCCGGTGGCGTCGCAGAACGTGGAGATGAACGGTGTGGAGAAGACCGCGGGATCGACGCGGATGGACTTCGCGACCAGCGGCATCACGCCGCCCACGGTCGCGGCCAGCGCGCACACCGACAGGATCGTCAGACCGATGACCACACCGATGTCGAGGCCGTACACGAGTGCGGCGACGGTGAAGCCGGCCAGTCCGAGCAGTGCGCCCATGGTCAGCCCGACGCGGACCTCCTTGGCGGCGACGCGGGTGACGTCGCGTGGGGCGACCTCCTCGGTGGCGAGTGCGCGGGTCACGGTCGTCGCCGCCTGCGAACCGGTGTTGCCGCCGATCCCGGTGAGCAGGGGGATGAACAGGGCCAGCGCGACCCGCTGTTCGAGGGTGCCCTCGAAGATCTCCAGGACGTTGACGGTGAGGATGGCCGACACCGCGAGGACGAACAGCCACACGATCCGGGCTCGGGTGATCGACAGGATGGAGGCGAACAGGTAGGGATCGCGGAGCGGTTCGCGCGCGCCGGCCCGAGCCTCGTCGGTGTCGCGGGCCTGCTCGACGACTTCGACGGCGTCGTCGATGGTCAGGACCCCGACCAGGCGCCGGTCGTTGTCGACGACCGGCATCGCGAGAATTCCGCGGTCCACGCACCGCTGCGCGGTGGCCTCGGCATCGTCGTCGGCATGCGCGAACATCGGTTTGTTCATCAGGTCGCGGACGGAGTCGGCGGGATCGGCCAGGAGGAGATCGCGAAGGCTGACCACACCGCACAGGGAACGGGAACCGTCGAGGACGGGGACGGTGTAGATCGTCTCCGCGGCGTGTCCGCGTTCGCGCACGCGAGCCAGGGCGTCGCCGGCCGATTCGTCCTCGCGCGCGTGGACGAACTCGGGACTCATCCGGCGCCCCACCGAACCTCTCGGATAGCCGAGGACGACGGCGGTCATGTCGCGTTCGGCGGGGGAGAGTTGCTGGATCAGCGACTTGGCGACTCCCGCGGGCAGCTCGTCCAGCAACTCGGCGCGGTCGTCGGGGTCGAGACGGTCGAAGGCGGCGGCCACCTCGACGGTTCCGAGATCATCGATGAGGCGGCGCTGCGAGCCGGCGGACAGGTCGTCGAACACCTCCACAGCGAGGTCCTTGGCCAGCAGGCGGAACGCGACCCCGCGGGATTTGTGGGGGAGCCGGTCGAGCAGGGCGGCGATGTCGCCCGCCGGCAGCGTTGACAGCATCGTCCCGACGTCTGCGAGGCGTCCTGCCGAGATCAGTTCGTCGAGTTCACCGGCGTCGAGTGTTCGGGCGTGCTCCACGGCCGCACTCTATCGCCGCCACGCCGGGCGACGAGATGAGGGAACGAGATCAGAAGAAGGCGCGGCGGTGCTCTCAGATCGCGCGTGCCGCCGACGACTATTCGGCGGAACGGGCCGCCTCGAAGGGGTCCGGGATTCGACCGCCGCTGACGATCGACAACGCCGGGAGATCACGGAAACCGATGGCGGGCAGACGGACTCGACTGCCGTCGGTCAGCACCGCCCGCACCGAACTCCATTTCGGGAACTGCAGCCCCGCGACCTCCGGCCAGGCGATCTCGGTCGTGGAGAACATCCGGACGGCGCGCAGGCCGTCCTCGGTGACCACGGTCCGCAGCCGGTGGATCCACAGCCACAGCACCACCGGCACGACCAGGGCGAAGGTGAACCACGGAGAGGCGCCGACCAGCAGCACGACCACCAGGGCGACCATCGGGACCGTGAAGTAGGCGATCCGATTGATACGGAACGTCACCGGGTAGTCGAACGTGACGTCGTCGTCGGCCGGGGCCGTGCTGGTCTTCGGGTCTGTCGTGGCGGTCTTCGGGTCTGCGGGGTCGGTGGAATCTGTCGGCACCCGTCCATTGTGCCAACCTCGTCGGAGTCTCCCTGTCGACGGGTTCGTCGCGCCGGACCCGATGGGCACTGCGGAAGCGACCGGCACGACCTGTGCGTTCCCACAGTGTGGGACGGCATGGTCCGGAGTTTGACTCAGAACCGAACACAGTCCTACCGTGAACGCGTGATGCAGAACGGGATCCTCGTAGTAATCGGCTGGCGCGTCTTCGCCTGACCGGTCACCTCGCAGACCCCCAACCGGCATCGACGCGCCACCCTCGAACAGCGGAAGCTGTCGGGGGTTTTTTCATGCCAGGTACTTCCATCACCGATATCGGATTCCACAACCAAGATGAGGATCGTGCAGTGAGCGCACCAACAGCACGCACCGACGCCGGCCGCACCGAGCCGTCGCGTAACGCAGGACTGCGGCAGCAGTCTCCGGCGGCGGGCAACCTCCGTGCGGTAAACCAGCACACCGTTGCGCCCGAGCGCGTCAGCGGCGCCCAGTCTGTGGTTCGTTCCCTCGAGGAACTCGGTGTCGAGGTCGTCTTCGGCATCCCGGGTGGCGCGGTCCTGCCGGTCTACGACCCGCTCCTGGACTCACAGAAGGTCCGGCACGTCCTCGTCCGTCACGAGCAGGGCGCCGGCCACGCCGCGACCGGGTACGCCCAGGTCGCCGGACGCGCAGGCGTCATGATGGCCACGTCCGGTCCCGGTGCCACCAACCTGGTGACCCCGCTTGCCGACGCCCAGATGGATTCGGTGCCCGTCGTCGCGATCACCGGCCAGGTCGGACGCGCGCTGATCGGCACCGACGCGTTCCAGGAAGCCGACATCTCCGGTATCACCATGCCGGTCACCAAGCACAACTTCCTGGTCAGTCGGGCGATCGACATCCCGAAGACCATCGCGGAGGCGTTCCACATCGCCGAGAGCGGTCGTCCCGGCGCGGTCCTGGTCGACATCCCCAAGGACATCCTGCAGGCGCAGACCACGTTCTCGTGGCCGCCGCAGATCGACCTGCCCGGCTACCGTCCGGTCACCAAGCCGCACGGCAAGCAGGTTCGCGAGGCGGCCCGCCTGATCAACTCCGCGACGTCGCCGGTGCTCTACGTCGGCGGCGGTGTCATCAAGGCGAACGCGTCGGCGGAACTGCTCGAACTGGCCGAGCTCACCGGTATCCCGGTGGTCACGACCCTGATGGCGCGCGGCGCGTTCCCCGACAGTCACCAGCAGCACCTGGGCATGCCGGGCATGCACGGCACGGTGGCGGCGGTCGCGGGTCTGCAGCGCAGCGACCTGCTGATCACCCTGGGAGCGCGCTTCGACGACCGGGTCACCGGCCAGCTGTCGTCGTTCGCGCCGAACGCGAAGGTCATCCACGCCGACATCGACCCTGCGGAGATCGGCAAGAACCGGCCCGTCGACGTGCCGATCGTCGGTGACTGCAAGGCGGTCACCGAGGAGCTCACCGAGGCCCTGCGCGACGAGCGGGCGACCAGCGGCTCGACTCCCGACATCTCGCAGTGGTGGTCCTACCTCGACAACCTGCGGCGGACCTACCCGCTGAGCTACGACCGTCAGACCGACGGTTCGATGTCGCCGGAGTTCGTCATCCAGGCCCTCGGCAAGGCCGCCGGACCGGACGCGGTGTACTGCGCGGGCGTCGGCCAGCACCAGATGTGGGCCGCGCAGTTCATCTCCTACGAGAAGCCGCGCACGTGGCTCAACTCCGGCGGTCTGGGCACGATGGGCTACGCGGTGCCCGCCGCCATGGGCGCCAAGGCCGCCGACCCCGATGCCGAGGTGTGGGCGATCGACGGTGACGGCTGCTTCCAGATGACCAATCAGGAACTCGCGACCTGCGCGATCGAGGGAATCCCGATCAAGGTGGCGCTGATCAACAACGGCAACCTGGGCATGGTTCGTCAGTGGCAGACGCTCTTCTACGAGGAGCGGTACTCGAACACCGATCTGTCGACCCACTCGCGGATGATCCCGGACTTCGTCAAGCTCTCGGAGGCGCTGGGCTGCGTGGCATTCCGCGTCGAACGCGAAGAAGACGTCGACGAGGTGATCGCGAAGGCCCGGGAGATCAACGACCGTCCGGTGGTCATCGACTTCATCGTCGGCAAGGACGCCCAGGTCTGGCCGATGGTCGCCGCCGGCACCGGCAACGACGAGATCATGGCCGCACGCAACATCCGGCCGCTGTTCGACGACGAGGAGTCGGCGTCGGGTCCGGTGGAGATCCACCAGACGATGGACGGTCATCAGACGGTCGAGAACGCACCGGCCGACCGCGCAACCGAGAAGGACGAGCAGTGAGCACCACCCATACCCTCAGCGTCCTGGTCGAAGACCGGCCCGGCGTCCTGGCGCGCATCTCGGCGTTGTTCTCGCGGCGCGGGTTCAACATCGAGTCGCTCGCTGTCGGCCCCACCGAACTCAAGGGCATCTCCCGGATGACGATCATGGTCTCCGTGGAGGACTTCCCGCTCGAGCAGGTCACCAAGCAGCTCAACAAGCTGATCAACGTGATCAAGATCGTCGAGCAGGACCCGGGGAGTTCGGTCTCGCGCGAGCTGATGATGGTCAAGGTGCGCTCGGACTCGACGGTGCGCACCGAGGTCATCGAGGTCGTGAATCTGTTCCGCGCCAAGGTCATCGACGTCTCGCCCGAGTCGCTCACCATCGAGGCCACGGGTACGTCGGAAAAGCTCGAAGCACTTCTGCGGATGCTCGATCCGTATGGAATCCGGGAGATCGCGCAATCGGGTGCGGTGACCCTCGGTCGAGGACCGAAGAGCATGTCGGCCAACCGCTGACAGAGAATCCCGCTGTCGTCGTGCGCATCTGAGCACCGGCGATGAGCGACAAGAGAATTACGTCCCCGGCGGATTCCGAAATCCACCGAGGACACCACATATCGAAGGGAAACATAGTGGCCATCGAACTGTTCTACGACGACGACGCGGATCTGTCGATCATCCAGGGTCGCAAGGTCGCGGTGATCGGCTACGGCAGCCAGGGCCATGCGCATTCGCTGTCGCTGCGCGATTCCGGCGTCGATGTCGTGATCGGCCTGCGCGAGGGCTCCAAGTCCAAGGCCAAGGCCGAGGAGCAGGGCCTCAAGGTGCTCACCGCCTCCGAAGCCGCCGCATGGGCCGACGTGATCATGGTCCTGGCGCCCGACACCTCGCAGGCCTCGATCTTCACCGAGGACATCGAGCCGAACCTGCAGGACGGCAACGCGCTGTTCTTCGGCCACGGCCTCAACATCCACTTCGGCCTCATCAAGGCGCCGGAGAACGTGACCGTCGCGATGGTCGCCCCCAAGGGCCCCGGCCACCTCGTGCGTCGCCAGTTCGTCGACGGCAAGGGCGTTCCCGCGCTCATCGCCGTCCACCAGGACCCCAAGGGCGAGGGTCAGGCACTCGCGCTGAGCTACGCCAGCGCCATCGGCGGTGGTCGTGCCGGAATCATCAAGACCACCTTCAAGGAAGAGACCGAGACCGACCTCTTCGGCGAGCAGGCCGTGCTGTGCGGCGGCACCGAGGAACTGGTCAAGACCGGCTTCGAGGTCATGGTCGAGGCGGGTTACGCCCCGGAGATGGCCTACTTCGAGGTGCTGCACGAGCTCAAGCTCATCGTCGACCTCATGTACGAGGGCGGCATCGCCCGCATGAACTACTCGGTCTCCGACACCGCCGAGTTCGGCGGATACGTGTCGGGCCCGCGGGTCATCGACGCCGACACCAAGGAGCGCATGCGCGGCATCCTCACCGACATCCAGGACGGCACCTTCGTCAAGCGCCTCGTCGCCAACGTCGAGGGCGGCAACAAGGAGCTCGAGGGTCTGCGCAAGGAGAACGCCGAGCACCCGATCGAGGTCACCGGCAAGAAGCTGCGCGACCTGATGAGCTGGGTGGATCGCCCGATCACCGAGACCGCCTGAGTCGCAACGACAAGCGGGCCCGCACCGAAAGGTGCGGGCCCGTTCTGCTGTCGGGGGAGAGTTTTGCCCGGACGGCCTTCGCTCACTCGATCCGTTCGCGCTCGGCCGCGGGCCGACCACGTTCCCGTACCGCGGCGATGTCGAGTCCGGAGTGTCTCGACACCGCGGCGACGAGCTCGTCGTAGGTACGGCACACGGTCGCCGACCCCGTGAGGGAGGCGACGACCCATCCCGACGGGATCGGGCGCACCGTGTGCCGGCGCAGCACCTCCGACATCCGGCGTGCCACCTGGGCGCGTCGGCGCGGACCGCTCACGAACTCGGCGGCCCAATCCGGGGGTGCCCCGGCGCAGCCCCCGCACATCAGGGCATCACGTCGCCCGAGTTGGGGCCGAGGACCTGACCGACGAACAGATTGCCGCCCGGATCGGAGGCCAGAAGCACCGCCGTCGGGGCGATCTCCTCCGGTCGCCCGAACCGGCCGAGTGGCAGCTCGGCGCGTTTGCTGTGCTTCCACTCGTCGTCGATGCCCTCCACCATCGGGGTGTCGACCGGACCGGGAGCGATGGCGTTCACCAGCACGCCGCGTCCGGCGGTCTCGAGGGCGATCGACTTCGACATGGCAATGACACCTGCCTTCGCCGCGGCGTAATGCGCCAGTGAGACACCGCCTTTGATGGCGAGCTGCGACGCCACGTTGATGATGCGGCCGGCACCCTGGTCCAGCATCGGTCGCAGCGCCGCCCGATTGCACAGGAAGACGCTGGTGAGATCGATGTCGACGGTCTCGCGCCACAATTCGGTCGGCATGTCCACGGTGGGCGACTGGGTGAGGATGCCGTGCGAGCAGACGAGGATGTCGAGTCCGCCGTCCTCGTCGACGACGCGCCCGATCAGGGCGTCGACTTCGGGCTCGGACGTCGCGTCCAGGACGACACCACGCCGGGCCCCGATCTCGTCGGCCACCGCGCTCACCCGGTGGTCGCGATCGGCCAGTGTCACCACGGCGCCCTCGGCGACGTAGGCGGCGGCGATCGCGCGACCGATCCCCGATGCTGCACCGGTCACCAGGGCGCGCCTGCCCGGTAGTACTCCGGTCATGTCGGATCCTCTCTCTCAGATGTTCGTTCAGTCGCGCATCGCAGTGGTCAGCGCGCCGTCCACCACGATCGCCTGGCCGCTGACATAGGACGCCTGCGGACTGGACAGGAAGGCGATGACCTCGGCGACCTCCCGCGGATCACCGACCCGGCCCCACGGGATGTAACCCCCGGCCCGGTCGAGCCCTTCGGGTCCCAGAGAATTGACGGCGTCGCTCGACTGCGGGGTGCGGATGAGCCCGGGGATGATCGCGTTCGCGCGGATGGCCCGGGGTCCGTATTCGACGGCGAGACTGCGCGCGAGGCCGATCACCCCGGCCTTGGCGGTCGCATAGTGCGCGTGATCCTGCCACCCGTAGACACCGCCGGCGATCGACGAGATCACGGTCACCGATCCGCCTGCGGTCATGTGGCGCAGTCCGGCGCGTGCGGTCCGCATCACCCCGTGCAGGTCGACGTCCATCATGTCGTGCCACTGGTCGTCGGTGATCGAGTCGAAGGACGCCTCGCGCAGGATTCCCGCGTTGGCGACGGCGGTGTCGAGACGCCCCCACGTCGCCACGAGTTCGTCGGCGAAGGCATCCACCGACTCGGTCGACCGGACGTCCACTTCGACGATCCGTCCCTGTCCTCCCGCGTCGCTGACATCCCGCAGGGTCGACTCGGGGTCGTGGGGATCGCCCGGGAACGTCCCGATGCCCACCCGCACACCGCGTTCGGCGAGGCACACCGCGGTGGCGGCACCGATA
Organism: Gordonia sp. HS-NH1; assembly: GCF_001418765.1. NCBI lineage: Bacteria > Bacillati > Actinomycetota > Actinomycetes > Mycobacteriales > Gordoniaceae > Gordonia > Gordonia sp. HS-NH1. Next base: position 130,161 of record NZ_LIYC01000010.1, on the reverse strand, counting down.
CCGGAGGCCGCGCCGGTGATCATCGCGACGGATTGCTCGCTCATGCCTGGGCCCCCGCGGTCGTCGTCGGGCCCGCCGACACACCTGCGGACGGCGGCGCGTCGGCGACCTTGCGCGCGAACAACACCACCACGGCCGAGACGATCGCGCCGAGCGCACCGACCCACAGTGCGGCGGTGGAGTATCCGATGGATGCGGCCGTGAGCCCGGTGAGGATGAAGCCCGAGATGATCGCTCCCGGTTGTGACATCGCGCCGATGAACGCACTTCCGGTTGCGCGGCAATCGGTGTCGAAGCACTCCGCCTGGAAGAACATGATCGCGGCGTAGGGCCCGAGGAGGAAGAACAACCCCATCATGTAGGTCACCAGAACGAAGATCTGGCTCGAGGGTCCCAGCAGCATCGCGCCGAAGAACAGCCCCGACAGCAGCCACCCCACCGCGATGGTGTTGCGGCGACCGAAGCGGTCACCGGCCCACCCGTGGGCGAGGTAGCCGGCGACGGCGACCAGGTTCGAGAGCACGACGAGGATCAGGGTGCTCGAGGCGTCGATGCCCTTGCCCTTCTCGAGCACCGTGGTGCCCAAGACCGAGAAGGTCTGGATCGCGAACCAGTTCAGCAGCCAGGCGAGCGAGAGAACGACCGTGTTGCGCAGGTGCTTACCCGTGAAGATCCGCTTGAACGGTGCCGCGGTCTGTTCGACCGTCGCGGTGGCGGCGGCGAGAGCGTCCGCCTCGTCGTGCTTCCCGGCCTTGCGGAGCTGCTTGACGGCGTGTTGGGCCTCGAACTGCGGGCTCTCCTTGAGCTTTCGGCACACCAGCGCGACGATGATGGCCGGAATGGTCGCCAAGAGGAAGGCGATCCGCCACGAGTCGGCACCGAAGATCGCGGTGACCACGGCGACGAATCCGGCGGCGAGAAGTGCACCCGCGGGCCACCCGGTCTGCACCATCGAGTAGACGAATCCTCGTCGCTTCTTGATCTTGTCGTCCTCGGTGAGCTCGTAGAGCTCGTTGAGATAGGTCGCGTCGACCGATTGTTCGGCGAGCCCGAGTCCGCTGATCGCGCGGACGCCGATCAGTGAGGCCGCGCCGAACGTCGCCGCGGTGGCGGCCGATGACGCAGCCGTACCGCCGACGGAGATGATCATGCCCTTGCGACGGCCGACCTTGTCGACCAGCGGGCCGACGAGGAGGACCACGATGGCGGTGCCGACGCTGACGAGCGTCGAGACCAGCAGCGCGTAACTGGTCGTCCAGCCGAACGATTCCTCGATTCGCGGCAGGAGCGTCCCGAAGAGGATGAAGTCGTAGACCGCGATCGTCCAGGCGAAGAAGGCAATCCCCGAGGCGCGCCGGGTCTCTGTCCCGGTGACGCGCCGGAACCCCGTTGGGGTGGCGGTGTTCTCGTGAGTCATTGTCGTGCTCTCTTGCTCGATGGTGATGTCGATGAGGTGCCGGCGCGTCGTCGGGTCGGCGATGGGTGGGCAACGGGGACGTCGCCCCGGGCAGACGTCAGAGTCGGGGTGACCGCTTCTTGAAGTCCTCGGCGATGGTGTCGAAGTTCGCCCAGCGGACGCCGTCGTGTGAATTGATGTGCTCGATCAATCGCTCGAGCATGAGCAGGACCTGCGGGCGGCCGGAGACATCCGGGTGGATGGTGAAGGTGAAGACCGCATAGTCACTCTCGCGGTAGACCCAGTCGAACTGATCGCGCCACATCTCTTCGATGTGCCGCGGGTTGACGAAGCCGTGGCTGTTCGGGCTGCCCTTGATGAACATCATCGGGGGCAGGTCGTCGAGGTACCAGCTCGCCGGGATCTCGACGAGGTCGGTCTCCTCGCCGCGGACGAGAGGCTTCATCCATTCCGCCGCCGGCTTGTCGTAGTCGATGGGGGTCCACGAGTCACCGACACGGACGTAGTACGGCTCGAAGTCACGGTGCATCAGCGAGTGGTCGTAGGTGATCCCGCGCTCGACGAGCAGCTCGTCGGTGACCTTGCTGAACTCCCACCACGGTGCGACATATCCGGTGGGCCGCTTGCCGGTTCGATTGCTGATCAGATCGATGCAGTGATCGAGGATCTCCGACTCCTGCTCGCGTGTCATCGCGATCGGGTTCTCGTGACTGTAGCCGTGCAGACCGATCTCGTGTCCTGCGGCGACGACCTGATCGAACTGTTCGGGGAATGTCTCGACCGAGTGCCCCGGCCAGAACCAGGTCGCCGGGAGGTCGTATTTCGCGAGCAGGTTGTTGAGGCGGGGGACACCGACCTCGCCCGCGAAGACACCCCGCGAGATGTCCCCGGGCGAGTTCTCGCCCCCGTACGAGCCGAGCCAGCCGCCGACCGCGTCGACGTCGATTCCGAAGGCTACGAAGATTTCCTTGGCCATTGTTCAGTCCTCCTTGGTGGTGTGGCGAGTGGTGGGATGGTGATCGGTGTGGTTGTCGGCCGATGCCAGGTCGGCGTAGGTCGAGATCAGCTCGGTGAGCGACTCCGTACGGGTGAGACCGGTGGACAGCAACAGCGCCAACAGGATTCGTGCCTGGGTCGCGGGTAGGCCGGAGACGGGTGGGACGCCGGCGGCGACCAGGTCGGCGCCGCCGCCGTTGCCGTAGACACCGCGGACGGGGCCGGCCGGTACGCGAGTGGACAGGACGAGAGCGAGGCCGTCTCCGACGAGATCGGCCGCGGCTTCGACGATGTCCGGGTTGCCGTTGCCGATTCCGGTGCCGGCCAGCACGATTCCGGCGGCGCCGCAGTTCGCGGCCGCGCGCAGCAGCGCGTCGTCCGCACCGGGATAGACGTCGACGAGGTCGACGCGCGTGTCGTCGAACGCAGCCCCTGGGCGCGGCAGCGGGTCGGGCCTCGGCGCCGAGTGCCCGAAGCACACCCGGCCGTTCGCCACGGTGCCAGATGGCGGAGAGACGACAGAGCGGAACGCGTCGAGTGCGATCGTGTGGATCTTTCGTGCCCCACGGGCGGGGATGATCTGCCCGGCGAAGACGATCATGACCCCACGGTCGCGGGCAGCCGGCGCCGCGGCGACGCGGACTGCGTCGGTGAGATTGCCCGGACCGTCGCCGTCGGCGGTGTCTCCGGCCCGTTGGGCTCCCGTCAGGACGACGGGGCGGGGATCGTCGTGGACGAGGTCGAGAAGGATCGCGGTTTCCTCCATCGTGTCTGTTCCGTGCGTGATCACCACGCCGTCGACCGGTTCCGTGGATCGCGCGAGAAGTGTTGCGACCGCGTCACTGATCTGCCGCAGGTGCCCGAGCGTCAGCCGGTAGGACCCGACCGTCATCAGATCGACGGTCTCGACCTCGACGTCGTCGAGGCCCGCGTGTTCGACCAGCCGCGCGGCGGTCCGGGTGGCCACCACTCCGGCGTCGGTCGCCTCGGACGCGATCGTGCCCCCCGTGGCGATGACTGCGATCCGCGTCATCGGCTACGGCTCGGCGACGGGGTGGGGCTCCCGGCACCGGGGGCGAAGGTGAGGACTGTGACGTGCATGACGTGAAGTGAACCACGAGACAAACGTTTGCCGCAATCGTTTGTGTAACGTCCGCCAAACGTTTGTGTAAATCGCGACGTAACACAACGCGTTGGGTACGCTGTGGGCCACCGACGAGAGAGGGCCGGGTTGAGAAAGCCAGCAGAGGGGCCGGCACAGGGACCGCTGACGCTCCGCATGATCGCGACCGAACTCGGGGTGAGCCCGTCGACCGTGTCCCGTGTGCTCAACACGCCTGGTGACGCCGCGCTCCGTTGGGGTTCGTCCGAGACGGTCGCCCGGATCCGCGCGTTCGCGGCCGAGCACGACTACTCGCCGAACCCGCAGGCGTCGAGTCTCCGCACACGGCGCTCGGGATTGATCGGGGTGCTCGTGCCCCGGCTACAGGACTACGTCCTCGCCACCATCTACGAGGGAATCGAGGAGGCGGCCTACGAGTCTGGTCTGTCTACGTTCGTCACCAACTCGCTGGACAAGCCGGACAACCAGCGGGCGCGTACCCGCATGATGATCGACCGTCGGGTCGATGGCCTGATCTACGGGGACGCCCACCTCGACCATCACTTTCTCGACGAGATCTATTCGCAGGGAATCAAATTCGCACTCGTGTCCCGAACGGCGGGGGACTATCCCTCGGCGACGGTCGACGACGTGAAGGGCGGACGGCTGGTCGGGGGACATCTGCTCGACACGGGACGGCGAGACGTCGCGGTACTCGCCGGCTGGGAGTTCGCCTCCACCGCCCGCGACCGGACCAACGGGATCGTGACCACGTTCGCCGAACACGGCGTCGAGATCCCGGACGACCGAATCGTCTATTCGGGCTTCGACCCGGCCGGCGGTCGTGCCGCCGTCGAACAGCTGCTCGCGACCGGTCCGGTGCCCGATGCCATCTTCGCGACGAACGACTTCGCCGCGATCGGAGCTTTCGGCGCCTTGCGGGATCGCGGGATCCGGGTACCCGACGACGTCGCACTCGTCGGTTACAACGACACGCCCATCGCCGCGGGCGGCGCCGTCCCGCTCACGACGATCCGCTCACCGATGCACGAGATGGGCAGGCGCGCCGTCGGATTGCTGCTCGAGGTCATCGGTGGCCGGACACCCGAGTCGGTCGTGCTCGAGCCCGAACTGATCGTCCGCTCGAGCAGTACCTCCGCGAACGTCCAGACGGGTGGCCAGCCATCTGTCGAGGCCTGACGAGCGAACTCCCCACACTCCGACACCGCACGCGCTGACACCGAATACGATGACGCCCCAGAACACGACGACGCCCCGGAGGAGAATCATCCGGGGCGTCGGTGGGGGTGGGACTCGGAGTCGTCAGGCGACCCGGAAGCCCCGGTAGGCGTCGAGCGAAGCGATCCGCTTGAGGATCGGCTGGATGTTGGTTCCGGTCTCGGGGCCGAGGCAGCCGAGGAAGTAGTAGGCGTTGACCATTCCGACGAGGCGATCGCCGACGACGACCGGGCTGCCGGAGTCACCTTCGATCACGCACATCTGGCTGACGTGGACGTCGCCGTCGGAGAACCAGGCGATACCGCAGGTATTGCCGGTGGTCCGGCCTTCTTTGCAGGCGATCGTCGGGAAGGCGAGGGGCTTCGGGTCGACCGAGCGGATCGTCACGCCGCGCACGGTACGCAGCGGCACGACGCGCGAGGCGTCGAATTCGATGATCGCCATGTCGAGATCGGGAGCGGTGTACGTGATGGTGCCCGCCTGGCCGCGATCCTGGAAGGTCTCGGAGTACACCTTCTGACCGGGTGTGCCGCAATGTCCCGCGGTGACGCCGATGAGCTTGTTGGTCTTCGAGCGGCCGATGGTGGTCATCGTGCAGGCCGCGGCCGAATTGCCGCCCTTGAGCACCAGGATGCCGGAGCCGCCTCCCAGGAAAATCTTCGCCGGTGCGGCGACCGCGACGCCCCCTCCCCAGCCGGCCAGCACCGTCGCAGCCAAAACCGCCAACAGCACTGTCAGCTTCTTCGTCATCCGCACTCCACTTCTCGGGTCCAACCAGTTCTCGGTCACGGGCATTCGGCCACCCGTCGGGACTTCGAAACTGGCGGCAAGCACACCGTACCGGTCCCCCCGGGCGCTCACGGCTGCGTGGGATCGACCCGCGGTCGGTTTGCAACACTTCCGTGATGCTCCATGCAAGGTAACCGTAATGCGGGTCACACTCTACCCATGCAGGAGGACAGGACTCCGAATTCGGGGTAGGCCACGTGCTCGGCGGCACCTACCACACCTTTAAGCTGTCGTACGGAGTCGTCACCGACACTCCGCATCGCCGATCGTGAAACCGCACTCCCCGAACCTGGAGAAATGACTGTGAGCTCTGCTGGCCGCCCGGTTGTACTCATCGCCGACAAGCTGGCGCCGTCCACCGTGGAAGCACTCGGTGACGGTGTCGAGGTTCGATGGGTCGACGGTCCGGATCGTCCCAAGTTGCTCGAGGCGGTCGTCGACGCCGACGCCATCCTGGTCCGCTCCGCCACGACCGTGGACGCCGAGGTCCTCGACGCGGGCAAGAAGCTGAAGATCATCGCCCGGGCGGGTGTCGGTCTGGACAACGTGGACGTCCCCGCGGCGACCGAGCGCGGCGTCATGGTCGTCAACGCCCCGACCTCGAACATCCACACTGCCGCCGAACACGCCATCGCGCTGCTGATGTCGGCGTCGCGTGAGATCCCCGCTGCTGACGCAACCCTGCGTGAGAAGACCTGGAAGCGTTCGTCGTTCAACGGCGTCGAGATCTTCGACAAGACCGTCGGCGTCGTCGGGCTCGGCCGGATCGGTCAGCTCGTGGCCGCCCGGCTGGCCGCTTTCGAGACCCACATCATCGCCTACGACCCCTATGTGTCGCCCGCTCGCGCGGCCCAGCTGGGCATCGAGCTGGTCAGCCTCGACGAACTGCTCGAGCGCGCCGACTTCATCACCGTGCACCTGCCGAAGACGCCGGAGACGCTGGGTCTCATCGGCGCCGAGCAGCTCGCCCGGACCAAGAAGGGCGTGGTCATCGTCAACGCCGCCCGCGGTGGCCTGATCGACGAACAGGCCCTCGCCGACGCGATCACCTCCGGTCAGGTCCGCGCCGCCGGACTCGACGTCTTCGCCACCGAGCCCTGCACGGACTCGCCGCTGTTCGAGCTCCCGCAGGTCGTCGTGACCCCGCACCTCGGTGCGTCGACCAGCGAGGCGCAGGACCGCGCCGGCACCGACGTCGCCAAGAGCGTGCGGCTCGCGCTGGCCGGACACTTCGTCCCCGACGCGGTGAACATCACCGGCGGCGCCGTCGACGAAGAGGTCGCGCCGTGGCTCGAGGTCGCCCGCAAGGCCGGCGTCCTCGTCGGTGCCATCAGCAAGGAACCGCCGACGTCGCTGGTCGTCGATGTCCGCGGCGAACTGGCCGCGAAGAACGTCGAGGTGCTCGGTCTGTCGGCGCTGCGTGGCCTGTTCTCCGCCGTGCTCGACGAGCCCGTCACGTTCGTCAACGCCCCGGCCGTCGCCGAGAGCCGTGGCGTCACCAGCGAGGTGACCACCGCACCGGACAGCCCCAATCACCGCAGTGTCGTCGACGTGAAGGCCGTCTTCGCCGACGGCTCGGTGCACAACGTGTCGGGCACCCTCACCGAGCCGCGTCTCGTCGAGAAGATCGTCAACATCAACGGCCGCAACTTCGACCTCCGCGCCGAGGGCCACAACCTCATCGTCAGTTACGCCGACCAGCCGGGTTCGCTGGGCAAGATCGGCACGCTGCTCGGCAACGCCGGCGTCGACATCCTCGCCGCCGGCCTGTCGCAGGACGCCGAGGGTGGCGGCGCCACGATGATGCTGCGCGTGAGCAGTGTCGTCGACGACGGCGTCGTCGCCGCGATCGGTGACGCCGTCTCGGCAACCCTCATCGAACAGGTCGACCTCGCATGAGACTCGCAGTCATCGCCGGCGACGGCATCGGACCCGAGGTCATCGGGGAGGCGCTCGGCGTCCTCGAGGCGGTCGTTCCGTCGGTCAGCACCACCGAGTTCGATCTCGGAGCGCGCCGCTACCACCGCAACGGCGAACTGCTGACCGAGGACGACCTCGAGTCCCTCCGCCGTCACGACGCAATCCTGTTGGGCGCCATCGGAGATCCGTCGGTGCCGTCCGGTGTGCTGGAGCGCGGGCTGCTCCTCACCATGCGATTCGCCCTCGACCACCACGTCAACCTGCGCCCGTCGCGCCGTTTCCCCGGTGTCTCCTCGCCGCTCGCCGGTGACCCCGACATCGACTTCGTGGTGGTCCGGGAGGGGACCGAGGGTCCCTACACGGGCAACGGCGGTGCCATCCGGGTCGGCACCCCGAACGAGGTCGCCACCGAGGTCAGCGTCAACACCCGCTTCGGCGTCGAGCGTGTGGTGCGCAACGCTTTCCAGCGCGCGCAGCAGCGTCGCAAGAAGCTGACGCTGGTCCACAAGACCAACGTCCTGACCTTCGCCGGGTCGATGTGGAGTCGCGCGGTCGACGAGGTCGGCGCCGAGTTCCCGGACGTGACGACCGACTACTGCCATGTGGACGCGGCGACCATCTATCTGGTCACCGATCCCGGACGCTTCGACGTCATAGTCACCGACAACCTGTTCGGCGACATCATCACCGACATCGCTGCTGCGGTGAGCGGCGGCATCGGACTGGCCGCATCGGGCAACATCGACGCCACCGGCGCCAACCCGTCGATGTTCGAGCCCGTCCACGGGTCGGCTCCCGACATCGCCGGTCAGGGCAAAGCCGATCCGACCGCCGCGATCCTGTCGGTCGCACTCCTGCTCCAGCATCTCGGCGACCTCGACGCCGCCGCCCGGATCGAGAAGGCCGTCGCCGACGACCTCGCCGACCGCAGCGGCACGTTCGGCACCGCTGAGATCGGGGCACGCATCCGCGAACGGCTGTAGTTCCGGCCCCGCGCCGACCACTCTCGCGACCGACAGACCTGAACTCGACTGGTGGACTTCGATCGAAGTCCACCCGTCGAGATGAGGTTCATCGGTCGGGTTGGTATTCAGCACAGTATGTTCGCGCATCCTGCTCTGTCAGAACAGCTCTGCATTCACGCGTCCACCAAGTCGTCGGCTCCCGGCGACCGGTCGCGGGGGACCAGCGGTGTCGCGACGAGCGGCGCGAGGGCGGTGGCCGCGAACGCGATGGGGAAGCCGACCGCCGCGATCAGTGCCCCCAGTAGGGGTGTGGTGGCCGCGGTGACCAGATACTGCCCGGTGTTCTGGACGGCGAGGCCGCGCCCGCTCCATTCCGGTCCCACGTATTCGGCGATGGCGGTGAACGCCAAGCCGTTGTCGGCGACGGAGATGATGCTCGCCACCGCCATGAGGGCGGGTGCCAGCGGACTGTCGAACCAGTCGGCGATCGCCAGCGCGGACATGGCGGCGACACCGGCGACCGCGATCACCCGTACGGGTCGCATACGCGACAACCAGGCATCCGACCATCGTCCGGCGACTATCCGGCCCAGCGCACCGATGACCTGGGTCACCGTGATCAGCGTGCCGGCGCCGACCGGTGACCATCCGTGCGCGACGATGAGCCAGGTGGGTACGAAGGTCCACAGCATCGACTGCGGGATGACGAGCAGCATGCTGACGATGTGGACACGCGCGAGGAAAGAATTGCCGCGGTAGGGATTCGCACGTGCGGGAGAGTCGTCGACCACCGCGGCGGGTGTTGTGCGGCGCGGTGGGTCGGTGATGCCGACGACCACCGCGACCAGGCCTGCGGCAGTCACGATCGCTGGGATCGCCAGTGCCGCAGCAGGTCCCGAGCCCGCCGCGACAACCGGCATGGTGAGTGCGCAGACGCCGATTCCCAGCGGCTGGGCCATCTGTCGGATGCCCATCGCGGTCCCGCGCTGATGGGCGGGGAACCAGCCGACGACGATGCGGCCGCTGGCCCCGTTGGCAGCTCCCGAACCGAGACCGCCCACGAAGAGTGCGGCGCCCACGACGAGGTACGACGCGTCGGCCGCCGCGGCGACCGCGGCCGCGATCGCGCCGCTGAGGGAGATCGACAGCGACAGCAACAGGATGCGGCGTTCGCCGTAGCGGTCCAACAGGATCCCCCAAGGGATCGTCGCGGCCATCAGGCCGATGGTCGGGATCGCGGCGAGCGTCGACGCCTCGGTCAATGAGAGTCCGGCGTCGGTGTGGAGCGCCGGGATCAGGTAGGCGACACCGCTGACCACGCACGTCGTGGTGAGTGCGGCGAGGAGCGAGCAGCCGAGGATGACCCACCTTCTGGCAGTGGTGATGTCGTCGACATCGGTCATGTTCTGCTCACCTCGCTGTCTGATCAGACGGACGCCCGTGGCGCGGATCTCAATATATGAAACTCGGCGTCCACATTCTAAAACCGGCTCGGAGGTCTGCCAACTCGGCTCCCAACGTGTGGGATCGACGGTGCGATAAGGTCTGGGACATGCGCTTAGGTCGAATTGCGAGTCCTGACGGCGTGGCATTCGTGTCCGTCGAGGGCGATGGTGACGACGCCGTGATGAAGGAGATCGCCGAGCATCCCTTCGGCACGCCGACGTTCACCGGCCGCTCGTGGAAGGCGGCAGATGTGCGGATTCTGGCACCGATCCTGGCCAGCAAGGTGATCTGCATCGGGAAGAACTACGCCGCGCACGCCGCGGAGATGGGTGGCGAGGCGCCCGCCGATCCGGTGATCTTCCTCAAGCCCAACACCTCGATCATCGGGCCCGAGTTGCCCATCGTGCGCCCGCCGTCGTCGGAACGCGTGGACTACGAAGGTGAACTGGCGATCGTCATCGGACGTGCGTGCAAGGATGTGAAGGCCTCGCAGGCCAAGGACGTGATCCTCGGTTACACGGTCGCCAACGACGTGACCGCCCGCGACCACCAGCAGGCCGACGGGCAGTGGACGCGGGGGAAGAGCTACGACTCCTTCTGTCCGCTCGGTCCGTGGATCGACACCGCGTTCGACCCGGCCGATGTCGAACTCGTGACCGAACTCGACGGCGAGGTCAAGCAGCGGACCCGGACGTCGTTGATGCTCCACGACGTCGGTGAGATCGTGGAGTGGATCTCGCGCGTCATGACCCTTCTGCCGGGTGACGTGATCCTCACGGGTACCCCGGAAGGTGTGGGACCGATGGTCGCCGGCCAGCGTGTCTCGGTGACCGTCGAAGGAATCGGTACGCTCTCCAACCCGGTGGTGGACAAGTGACAGCTCCCAGCACGGCACGAGTCAACGGCATCGACATCTCCTACAGCGTGGCCGGTTCCGGCCCGCTGGTCGTCATGGTGATGGGGACCGGTAGCCCCGGACGCGTGTGGAAGGCCCACCAGGAACCGGCGTTGGTCAAGGCCGGGTTCACCGTGGTGACCTTCGACAACCGCGGTGTCGCCCCGTCATCGGAGTGTGCCGAGGGATTCACCCTCGACGACATGGTCGCCGACACAGCCGCCCTGATCGAGCACCTGGGTCGCGGTCCGGCGATCGTGATCGGCACCTCGCTCGGCGCCCGGATCACCCAGGAGCTGGCGCTGGCGCGGCCGGATGTGGTCAAAGCGGCAGTGATGGTCGCGACCTATGGCCGCAACACTCCACTGCAGGAGGCGATCTCGGCCGGGGAGCGGGCGCTCTACGACAACAAGATCAAGCTGCCGCCCGAGTACGAGGCCGCGATCACCGCCCATCTGAACCTGTCGCCACACACGCTCGACGACGACCGCACCGCGCGCGACTGGCTCGACATCATCGGGTTCTCGCCGCAGACGATCACCCCGGGTGTGCGTGCGCAGCTCGAACTCCACAACAAGGAGTCCAACCGCCTCGCGGCCTACCGCGGCATCACCCGGCCCGCCCTGGTCGTCGGTTTCGCCGACGATCGGACGCTGCCGGCGAAGCTGGCGCGCGAAGTCGCCGAGGCCATTCCGGGCGCGCAGTACGTCGAGATCGAACGAGCCGGTCATTTCGGGTATCTCGAACAGCCGGCCGAGGTGAATCGGGTCCTCGTCGAGTTCTGCGAGGCGCACCGGGCCTGACGGCGGGCATGTCGGGGGCGTGGCACGGCTTCGATACCCTGAGCCAATGACCAGTACTGAGGGTGTGCGCGTCCGATTCTGTCCGTCTCCGACGGGGACGCCGCACGTGGGGCTCGTGCGGACCGCGCTGTTCAACTTCGCCCAGGCCCGCCACGACGCCGGCACTTTCGTCTTCCGCATCGAGGACACCGATGCCGCGCGCGACAGCGAGGAGTCCTACGCGGCGATCCTCGACGCGCTGCGCTGGCTGGGACTCGACTGGGACGAGGGCCCCGAGGTGGGGGGACCCTACGGGCCCTACCGGCAGTCGGAGCGTCGGGAACTCCATGCCGACGTCGTCGCCCGGTTGCTCGCAGCGGGCGAGGCCTATGAGGCCTTCTCCACACCCGAGGAAGTCGAGGCCCGTCATCGCGCCGCCGGCCGTGACCCGAAACTGGGTTATGACAACTTCGACCGCGACCTGACTCCCGATCAGCGCGCTGCGTACGTGGCCGAGGGACGCAAACCCGTTGTCCGACTGCGCATGCCGGACACCGACATCTCGTGGGACGATCTCGTGCGCGGTACGACGACCATCAAGGCCGGGACCGTGCCGGACTTCGCCCTCACGCGCGCCTCGGGCGATCCGCTCTACACCCTGGTCAATCCGGTCGACGACGCCATGATGAAGATCACGCATGTGCTGCGCGGCGAGGACCTCTTCTCGTCGACCCCGCGCCAGCTCGCACTGTACGACGCGCTGATCCGCATCGGCGTCGCCGATTCGGTTCCGTCCTTCGGCCACCTTCCGTTCGTCATGGGGGAGGGCAACAAGAAGCTCTCCAAGCGCGACCCGCAGTCGAATCTGTTCCACCACCGCGACCGCGGGTTCATCCCCGAAGGCCTGCTCAACTACCTCGCGCTGCTCGGCTGGGGGTACAAGAGTGATGTCGACGTCTTCAGCCTCGACGAGATGATCGCGGCTTTCGATGTGCGGCAGGTCAATTCCAATCCCGCGCGCTTCGACCAGAAGAAGGCCGACGCCATCAACGCCGAGCACATCCGCCGGTTGGACCTCGGCGACTTCATCGCCCGGCTCAAGTCGTATCTCGTCGCGCAGGGCAAGCTCGCCGAGACCGCCGACGACGAGACCTTCGCAGCTCTGGCCGAACTGGTGCAGACGCGCATCCAGGTCCTGGGTGACGCCTGGGATCTCATCCGGTTCGTCTACGTCTCGGACGCCGACTTCACGATCGACGAGAAGGCGGCGAGCAAGAACCTGGGTGCCGACGCCGTGCCGGTTCTGGACGCCACCATCGCCGCGATCGAGTCGCTGGATTCCTTCACCACGACCGCGCTGCAGGACGCGCTGAACGCCGCCCTGGTGGACGATCTGGGACTCAAACCGCGCAAGGCGTACGGTCCGGTGCGCGTGGCCGTGACCGGTTCGCAGATCAGTCCTCCGCTGTTCGAGTCGATGGAGATCCTGGGTCGCGACAAGACGCTCGCGAGGCTGGCCTCGGCCCGGCGGATTGCAGCCGAATAAGGGGTCTGAGCTGCACGTTTGTGGACTTCCGGCAACCCTTTGATACTCTCTTTCTCGGCAGTTTTCCGCAAGGAGAACCACGCCAATGGGGTATGGTGTAATTGGCAACACAGCGGTTTCTGGTACCGCCATTCTAGGTTCGAGTCCTGGTACCCCAGCGGACAGAAAGAGATCGAGACCGTGCTAAGGTCTTGATCGCCGGAAGTTCCCATGGCCCCGTCGTCTAGCGGCCTAGGACGCCGCCCTCTCAAGGCGGTAGCGCGGGTTCGAATCCCGTCGGGGCTACGAGAAACACCCTCCCTCTGCACTGCAGGGGGAGGGTGTTTTGCTATGCGCCACAGGCCATCTCGCCTGAGTCGCGCTGATCACAGCGCGACGCGGACCGAGCCGGGTCGGCGTCTGTCACCGTCGTCGGGTCACAGGAACTCGGCGGTGCTCCCGGAGGCGGGCATCTCGGGGATGCCGAGCTTGCGGTGATCCCAGGAACGAGTGCGAGACGGTCTGATCCGGACGGCCACGCGCTTGTTCATCATCTGCTCCACGAAGGGCCGCGATTCCTCGGTGTAGGGCGCGGTGTAGCGCTCCCAGACGCTGATGCCGACCTTCAGGCACGAGTCGGGGTCGTCGAGGATCTCCGCGTTGCCCTCGAACGCGACGCCCCGGAGGGTGTCGTAGGTGTCGCCGTCTTCGATCATCACCGAGCACCGGCTGTTGCGGCGGATGTTGACGGCCTTCTGCGACTTGGATTTCGTCTCGAACCAGATGTCGCCGTCGACGATCCCGTACCACATCGCCACCAGGTGGATGTTCCCGTCGGGTCCGGTGGTGGCGAGGGTGGCGGTCCGGCTGCGCGCGACGAACTCGGTGATCTCGGCCTCGGACATGACGATCTGACTGCGTTGATTGACTCCCATTCCCCGACGCTAGCCCACCGACGGGTGCATCGGAACGGCACCGGGTGCAACGGCTCTGGGTCAGGGGCGTGCGGCCTGGAGGCGTTTGTGGATGGCGTCCGCGGCGGCGAGCAGATCGGCGGCCCAGCGCGCACCCGGCCGGCGGCCCATGCGGTCGATCGGCCCGGACACCGAGATCGCGGCGACGACGTCACCGTTGCCGTCGCGCACGGGAGCCGACACACTCGCCACCCCGGCGGCGCGTTCGCCTGCGCTCTGCGCCCACCCGCGGCGGCGGATCTCGTGGAGCGCGCGCTCGCTGAAGATGCTGTCCGGCACGAGCGCACGTTGGGTCGCGGGATCGGCCCAGGCGAGCAGGACCTTCGCCGCCGACCCCGCGCTCATCGGGAAGCGGGTGCCCACCGGCACGGTGTCGCGCAGTCCGGTCGGTGGTTCCATCGCGGCGACGCAGACGCGTTCGGCTCCTTCGCGGCGGTAGACCTGGACCGATTCGCCGGTGATGTCGCGGAGCCGGGGGAGGACCATCAGGGCCGACTCGGTGATGGGATCGTGTGCCGAGGAGGCGAGTTCGCCGAGGACGGGGCCGGGCTGCCAGCGCCCGGTGACGTCCCTGGTGAGGAAGCGGTGGGTCTCGAGCCCGACCGCGAGCCGGTGCGCCGTCGCCCGCGGCAGGCCGGTTCGTTCGCAGAGCTCCGACAGGTTGCACGGGGCCTCGGCGATCGCGTGCAGCACCGCCACGGACTTGTCGAGCACGCCGATTCCGCTGCTGACCGCAGATGCGGTATCCTTTCCCATAGGACGATACTAGCTGTCCAAATAGTGAGATGCACGTTCGAAAGCCAGCCAGAACGTCGAGACCGCGTGCAGAGTCCGAAGAACCCGAGACAGATAACGAGTGCAGCCATGAGCAACAGCCCAGCCCAGCCGCTAACTCTCGCCGAGAAGGTGTGGCGCGATCACGTCGTGGTCCCCGGTGGCGCCGACGCGTCGGGCACCAACGATCCCGACCTGATCTACATCGACCTCCACCTCGTACACGAGGTCACCAGTCCGCAGGCCTTCGAGGGCCTGCGTCTCGCCGGGCGACCGGTCCGGCGACCGGACCTGACGATCGCGACCGAGGACCACAACGTCCCGACGATGGACATCGACAAGCCCATCGCCGACCCGGTCTCGCGCACTCAGGTCGACACACTTCGCAGCAACTGCGAGGAGTTCGGCATCCGCCTGCATCCGATGGGTGATGCCGAGCAGGGCATCGTCCACGTCGTCGGGCCGCAGCTGGGCCTGACCCAGCCCGGCATGACCGTCGTCTGCGGCGACAGCCACACGTCGACACACGGCGCCTTCGGAGCGATCGCGATGGGAATCGGCACCAGCGAGGTCGAGCACGTGCTCGCGACACAGACCCTGTCGCTGCGGCCGTTCAAGACGATGGCCATCAACGTCGACGGCGAGCTGCCGCCCGGTGTGACGAGCAAGGACCTGATCCTCGCGATCATCGCGAAGATCGGCACCGGCGGCGGACAGGGCTACGTGCTGGAGTACCGCGGCGAGGCCATCCGGAAGCTGTCCATGGAAGCCCGGATGACGGTGTGCAACATGTCGATCGAGGCGGGGGCCCGGGCGGGGATGATCGCGCCCGACGAGACCACCTATGAGTTCCTGAAGGGGCGCCCGCATGCCCCGTCCGGTGCCGATTGGGATGCCGCGGTTGCCTATTGGGACAGCCTGCGCACCGATCCCGACGCCACCTTCGACGCCGAGGTGCACATCGACGCCTCCACGCTGACCCCCTTCGTCACGTGGGGAACCAACCCGGGCCAGGGTGCGCCGCTCGGCGCCGCGGTACCGGACCCGGCCGATTACGGCGACGAGGTCAAGGCAGGCGCCGCGGCGAAGGCGCTGGAGTACATGGGCCTGGAGCCCGGAACGCCGCTGCGCGACATCAAGGTCGACACGGTCTTCGTCGGCTCGTGCACGAACGGCCGGATCGAGGATCTGCGCGAGGTCGCCGACATCCTGAAGGGGCGCAAGGTCGCGGACGGCATGCGGATGCTGATCGTCCCCGGCTCGATGCGCGTACGCGCGCAGGCCGAGGAAGAAGGACTGGGTGAGATCTTCGTCGCCGCCGGCGCCGAGTGGCGGCAGGCCGGGTGCTCGATGTGCCTGGGCATGAACCCGGATCAGCTCGCCCCGGGTGAGCGGTGCGCGTCGACCTCGAACCGCAATTTCGAAGGGCGCCAGGGCAAGGGTGGTCGAACCCACCTCGTGTCACCGGCAGTGGCGGCGGCCACCGCCCTGCGCGGCACCTTGTCCGCGCCCGCCGATCTGGACTCACTGCCGGCGACCGCCGATCTCGGTTGAGTCACGGTCCGAACCACATCCCGGCCACATCATTCGAACAGGGGCATTCTCATGGAACCGTTCACCGAACACACCGGCATCGGCGTCCCGCTGCGCCACAGCAACGTCGACACCGACCAGATCATCCCGGCCGTCTATCTGAAGCGGGTGACGCGCACCGGCTTTGAAGACGGTCTCTTCGCCGGCTGGCGAACCGATCCCGACTTCATCCTCAACAACGAACCCTGGAGCCGCGGGTCGGTCCTGGTCGCCGGCCCCGACTTCGGCACCGGCTCCTCGCGTGAGCACGCGGTCTGGGCCCTGTCCGATTTCGGCTTCCGCGTGGTGATCTCGTCCCGCTTCGCCGACATCTTCCGCGGCAACTCGGGCAAGGCGGGTCTGGTGGCCGCCCAGGTCGAGCAGTCCGACGTCGAGCTGCTGTGGAAGCGGCTCGAGGAGACTCCGGGCCTCGAACTGACGGTGAGCCTTGTCGATAAGACGGTCACCGCCGGAGACCTCGTGGTGCCGTTGGCAATTGATGACTACACGCGGTGGCGTCTGATGGAGGGTCTCGACGACATCGGCCTCACGTTGCGCCAGGTAGACGCGATTTCCGAGTACGAGTCGACGCGGCCGGGATTCAAGCCGCGCACCCTGGCGGGCTGATTTCTCGCCGCCGCGACGGGGCGATCCCGTCGCGGCGGCACCGTCGTGAGCTGCCATGCCATTTCGCAACACGGCGTCCTAATTGGCGTGGAAGATGGACGTTTTCACATCCGACGTTTACCGTGTGTTGGTAGCTGGCCGAAACTCGGTCAGATCAGCTTGCGGAGGTACTCATGAACAAGGCGGAGCTCATTGATGAGCTGACCAAGAAGCTCGACGCGGATCGCAAGACTGCGACAGAAGCGGTCGAGCTCGTCGTCGACACGATCGTTCGCGCAGTCAACAAGGGCGAGAGCGTGACGATCACCGGCTTCGGCGTATTCGAAAAGCGGAAGCGCGCACCGCGCGTCGCCCGCAACCCGCGGACCGGCGAGACCGTGAAGGTCCGCGCAACATCTGTTCCGGCATTCCGTCCGGGAGCTCAGTTCAAAGCCGTTGTGGCCGGCAAGCAGAAGCTGTCCGCCACCGGTCCGGCTGTGAAGCGCGGCAGCGGAACCACCACCACGGCAGCCAAGAAGGCTGCGCCGGCGAAGAAGACCGCCGCCAAGAAGGCGACCACCGCGGCCAAGAAGACCACCGCGGCCAAGAAGGCTCCGGCCAAGACCACGGCGGTCAAGAAGACCACGACGGCCGCGAAGAAGGCTCCGGCCAAGACCACGGCGGCCAAGAAGACCACCACGGCCGCGAAGAAGGCTCCGGCCAAGAAGGCCGCGCCGGCGAAGAAGGCCACGGCCGCGAAGAAGGCTCCGGCCAAGAAGGCCCCTGCAAAGAAGACCGCAGCCAAGAAGACCACCCGTCGCTGACCCGCGGACTACCGCGGTCGACAACCACAGTTCAGCCCCCGGCGTACTTCCCCCGCCGGGGGCTGAACTGTGTTCGGACGATCACCGGAGGCGGTGTCGCCCGCGTGCCGACTCCGACTCAGGTCGCGGGAAGCGGTCCGGCGATGTGATCGGCCGCCACCAGGCGGCCGTCGTACAGGGACAGAACCCATACGCTCCCCTTGCGATTGGACGCCTTGGGAAGCGAGATCGAGTCCCGGTCGGCCCACCACTCCATGAGGGGCGGAATCACCTTGCCCTGGCTGCAGACCGCCAGGGTCGACGTCGTGTCGGCCGCGAGTCGAAGGACCCGGTGTTGCGCCGCTGCCGGATTCGTCCGGTACGTCTCCTCCGACAGGTCCGGCTCGGCATGCAGCTCGACGCCGAGGCGGTCGCGCAACGGTTCCAGGGTCTGCTCGCATCGCACGCGATCAGCCGAGTGGACGCGGCCCGCCCCGAACGCCAGCAGCAACGGGACGAGGGCGGCGGCCTGCGCCCGGCCCAGCTTGTCGAGGGGGCGCAACCGGTCGTCGCCCTTGTACGTCGAGCGCCGGCCGGCCTTGGCGTGCCGGACCAACAAAAACGTGTGCAGGTCCGCGGGTAGTCGCACGAACTCCTCCAGGATCGTGCGGTCGAGCGGGTAGCTCAAGGCCTCCCGGGCCCTGTCGACCGAGAGCCAGTGCAGATCGTCGACCTCGCTGCCGGCGACGAAAGCCCCGTCGATGGCCCGTGCCGACCAGTAGCGGACATGCTTAAGGGTGCCACCGAGGTCGTAGTGGACGTCGTCGAGGTGCCGGCCGAGGACGACGTGTTGTCCGGTCTCCTCGGCGATCTCGCGCACCGCGGTGTCGATGAGCGTCTCGCCCGGCTCGGCCTTTCCCTTGGGCAGCGTCCAGTCGTCGTACTTCGGGCGGTGGACGACCGCGATCTCGACACCGTCGGTCTCGGCGGAACCGGAGACCCCCGGCCGCCAGACCACGCCGCCCGCGGCCCACACCTCATTCGTCTTCTTCGCCATATCGGTGGTGATGGTAGAGGCCGAAGGTTACGCGTCGGTGCCGGTCACGAACTGGTCTCCGGCCGACGACGATTGCGCCGCATCATCTGTCGCTGATGGTCGCGCACCTCCTCGCCCTCGGCGGGTGAGGCGACCCAGCTCCCGTCGGAATGCAGAACCCAGCAGCGGGTTCGGGGGTCGAGCGCGGAGGCGAAGATGTCGCCGAGTTCGCCGGCCAGACGTTCATCACGGACGTTCACCATCACCTCGACGCGCCGATCCAGATTGCGATGCATCATGTCCGCGCTGCCGAACCAGTACTGGTTCTGCGCACCGAAGTACAGGATTCGCGAGTGCTCGAGGAACTGCCCCAGGATCGACCGCACGTGGATGTTGTCGCTGTAGCCCTCGACCCCGGGCCGCAGGGCGCTGATGCCCCGGACGACGACATCGACCGGTACCCCGCTCTGGGAGGCCCGGTAGAGCGCATCGATCACCTGCTCGTCGACAAGGGCATTCGCCTTGAGCTGGATCCGCGCTCGAGTGTCCCCCTCGCGGAAGAGCTCGATCTCGCGGTGGATCCGCTTGATGA
This sequence comes from Gordonia sp. HS-NH1, assembly GCF_001418765.1. Taxonomy (NCBI): domain Bacteria; kingdom Bacillati; phylum Actinomycetota; class Actinomycetes; order Mycobacteriales; family Gordoniaceae; genus Gordonia; species Gordonia sp. HS-NH1. The sequence continues at coordinate 110,728 of NZ_LIYC01000010.1, read as the reverse complement.
TGCCGGCCCGGATGCCGTGCGGCGCAACGAGGATGTTGCGGTACTCCTGCTTGCGTGAATAACCGGTCAGGGTGTTGAACAGGTCGGTCAGATCGGCGCCGATGTCGGGTGCGGCGGTCAGCAGGCCCACGTCCTCGTAGAGCCGTGCTGTCTTCGGGTTGTAGTTCCCGGTGCCGATGTGGCAGTACCGCTTGATCGTCGAGCCCTCACGACGCACCACAAGGCAGGTCTTGCAGTGGGTCTTGAGTCCCACGAGGCCGTAGACGACGTGGACGCCGGCCTGCTCGAGCTTGCGTGCCCACTTGATGTTCGCCTGCTCGTCGAAGCGTGCCTTGATCTCGACCAGGGCGACGACCTGTTTGCCGGCCTCGGCGGCGTCGATGAGCGCGTTGACGATCGGGGAGTCGCCGGAAGTGCGGTACAGCGTCTGCTTGATGGCGAGTACCTGGGGGTCGGCCGCGGCCTGCTCGATGAACCGCTGGACGCTCGTCGAGAACGAGTCGTACGGATGGTGCACGAGCACGTCGCCGTCGCGCAGTGTCGAGAACACGCTCTTGGGTGTTTCCCGCTCGCCGAACGCCGGATGGGTGGCGGGGACGAACGGGCGGTCCTTCAGGTGCGGGCGGTCGAGCGCGTAGATTTCGAAAAGTGATGACAGATCGAGGAGTCCGGGCACCTGGATGACATCGGCGGGGTCCACCTCGAGCTCGCGCAGCAACAACTCGAGCATGTGCTCGGTCATGTCATCGGCCACCTCGAGCCGCACCGGGGAGCCGAACCGGCGCCGGGCGAGTTCACGCTCCAGGGCCTGGAGCAGATCCTCGTCCCGGTCCTCCTCGACTTCGAAGTCGGCGTTGCGGGTGATCCGGAACACGTGGTGCTCAACGATTTCCATCCCCGGGAACAGATTGCCGAGGTTGGCCGCGATCAGACTCTCCAGCGGCAGATACACCGCGCGTTTGGCCGCCTTGTCGTCGGTGCCCCGATACGGCGACAACCGGTCGACCCGGATGAAGCGGTTCACGTTGTCGGGGACCTTGACCCGCGCGAAATGCTCGCCGCTCTCGTTGACGTCGCGGACCGTCACGGCGAGGTTCAACGACAACCCGCTGATGTACGGGAACGGGTGAGCGGGATCGACGGCCAGCGGGGTCAGGACCGGGAAGACCTCGTCCTGGAAGTAGTCCGTCATCCGCGCCTGCTGCTCGTCCGTGAGCTGTGACCAGGTCACCACGTAGATGTCGTTGTCGGCCAACGCCGGTCGGACCGAGTCGAGGAATACGCGCGCGTGGCGGTCGGCGATGGTCTGGGCACGGCCGGCGATCCGCATGAGCTGCTCTCGAGGCGACAGCCCGTCCGCGGACCGAACCGACAGGCCGGTCTCGTCACGACGTTTCAGCCCGGCCACCCGGACCATGAAGAACTCGTCGAGATTCGAGGCGAAGATCGCGAGGAACTTCGCGCGATCGAGGAGCGGCAACGAGGTGTCCTCGGCGAGCGCGAGCACGCGGGAGTTGAAGTCCAGCCAGCTCAATTCCCGGTTGAGGTAGCGGTCCTCGGGCAGGTCGGCGGACTCGTCGGGAACCAAGGTGGCGGCCGGCGGTGCGTGGGGTATCGGTGACATGGTGAACGTGGTGGTGGTGGTCTTGGAGGAGTCGTCGTCGGCGGGGCTCACCCCCCAATGATGACCCATCTCGGTCCTCGGCGTACACGCCCGCCGGATAGACCGGGATCGATGCCGTGTGCGGGTCAGAGATGACGCAGCGCAGCGGTGGTGTGTGGTCCGAGACCGAGTTCGCGGGCGACGGCGAGGTCCGTCGCGGTGTCGACGTCGGTGCGCAGGTCGGGCCAGTTCCGGCCCGCGGGATCGAGTTCGACGGCGCCGGCGGATCGGTGTGCCGCCGCGGAACCGGGGCCGAAGCGCGGTGCCGCGTCGTCGGCGACGGTTCCGTGCAACAGGACCGTCCCGGTGCCGTCGCGGTCGGTGAGGAAGCTGGATCGATGGTGCTGTGCCTCACGCAGCACGGCGGTGATCGACGTGCTCGTCGCGGCGGGCAGGTCCGCCTGGACGTACATCATGCCCGTCGACTCGGGCCAGGCCTCGCGTGCCCATCGTGCGCCGTCGACGAATGCGGCATTGAGTCCCGCATCCGCAGGAGCCGCCGACTCCCGTAGGCCGCGCATGCCCGAACGCCGGGCAGCGGCGAGGACCTCGTCGTCGGGGCTGACGACGACGATGCGGGAGATCCCCGCGCCGCGCAGGGCGTCGACGGTGTCGAGGAACATCGCGAGCACCAGCGAGCCGCGGGTGACCGGATCATCGCCTTCGAACGCGGTGGACAGGGTTGCGGCCAATCGCGACTTCGCGCGATGCAGGCTCTTCACCGCCAGCACAGCCGCGACGGTCGGCGCGACGGGCTCGCTGCCCCCGGCGTCGACGATCGTCGGGTCGGCGTCCGCGCCGACAGTGCCGTGTTCCATGCAGACCATCATGATGCACCGGCCGATGGCCGGTGACATTCCGGGTCGGTCACACCGGGGAGGGCACTAGGGTGAGCAGGGTCGCCACGGCCAGGAGGCCGCCGGTGTGGATGTGGAATTGGGCTTGCCCGGTGGGAGGTTGCGGTGCGCGCGGCGGTGATGGGAGCGGGTTCCTGGGGAACCTCGGTGGCGAAGGTGCTCGTGGATGCCGGGACGGACACCGTGATCTGGGCCCGACGCCCCGAGCTCGCCGAGGCGATCAACACCGAGCACGTCAACGCCGACTACCTACCCGGGATCACGCTGCCCGGTGCTCTGACGGCGAGGAGTTCGGCGGTCGACGCCCTGATGGGTGCCGACATCGTCGTCTGCGGTGTGCCCTCGCAGTCGTTGCGCCCCAACCTGACGCAGTGGACCCCGTACATCGGTTCGGATGCGTCCCTGGTGTCGCTCGCCAAAGGCATCGAATCGAACACGCTGTTACGGATGAGCGAGGTCATCGCCGAGGTGACCGGCGTCGACGACAACCGGATCGCGGTGCTGACCGGTCCGAACCTGGCCCGTGAGATCGCCGAGGGGCAGCCCGCGGCGACGGTCATCGCCTGCGCCGACGAGGCGCGGGCGGTGACTCTGCAGAGTGCGTTCAGTACGCGGTACTTCCGGCCGTACACGAACACCGACGTCGTCGGATGCGAGATCGGCGGTTCGGCCAAGAACGTCATCGCGCTGGCCTGTGGGATGGCGAGCGGCATCGGGTTCGGTCAGAACACGTTGGCGACGATCATCACGCGCGGGCTCGCCGAGACGATCCGCCTGGGTGTCGCGGTGGGCGCGCAGATCGAGACCTTGGCCGGCCTGGCCGGGATCGGGGACCTCGTTGCGACGTGCTCGTCGCCGTTGTCCCGCAACCGGTCGTTCGGTGCACGGCTGGGGGAGGGCGCCACCATGGCGCAGGCTCAGGAGGCCACGAACGGACAGGTAGCCGAAGGCGTCAAGTCGTGCTCGTCGGTGCGCGCGCTGGCCGAGCGGCATCAGGTGCCGATGCCCCTCACGGACGCGGTCCACCAGGTCTGCCACGAGGGGATGTCGGTGGCCGACGCCGTCGACTCGCTGCTCGGCCGCAGTACCAAGCCGGAGATCTACCGGGACTGATCTCCCCGGCTCGGAGGATCAGCCGAAGTCGAGCGGTCCTCGTTCGAGGGTGCGGTCGATCAGGCCCGAGATGTCGGTGATGGGTCCGTTGCCGGCGTTCGCCGGAATCCACATCGCGACATACGGCCGGTGATCGACGCACACGTAGGCCTGGCCCGAGCCGTCGACGGTGTCGGTGATGAACCACTGGACGCCGGCCTGACCGACCGCGTGGATCTCCTGGAGATTGCTCGTGGGAGACAGCTCCGCCGGCCGGGTCACCCCGCACCGCAGTGTCATGTCGTCGCCAGAGCCGGTCGCCGGCCACGTCGCGCTGTCGCCGGACACCTCTTTCGTGCCGAATCCTTCGAGAGTCTCCGGTGCTTCGGCGAGGAGTCGGCTGCACCCCTCGGCGACCGGGCCGGCGGAGTCGTAGGACTCGATCGGGGTCACCGGGTCGGGACGCAGCGCGGCGAACACGATGAACCCGGCGAGCACCATCACCGGGATGGCGACCAGCGTCGCGACGAGTGCCGGGCTGAGCCGCCCGCCGCCGCCATACCGCGAGGTGTCCTCGGTGGGGTCGTCGGGATCGCTGCCGAGGGGGCTCTGCGGAGTGTCATCCGAACCTGCTGACGTCACCCCACAACAGTAGGAGTCCGATTGTCGGACCCGCGCGCGGGGACCTGTCGCCCGGAGATGCGCGCGGACGGCGGCCGCCGAAGGTCAGCGTGTGGTCGTGACCACCGGGCAGGTGAGGGTACGGGTGATCCCGTCGACCTTCTGGATCTGCGGAACCACGTTCTCGGTCAGATGCGTGACATCGGCCGCATCGACCCGGACGATCACGTCGTACGGCCCACTGACCTCCTCGGACGAGGCGACCCCGGCGATCTCGGCGATGGTCGCCGCCGCGAGTGCGGCCCTGCCGACCTCGGTCTGGATCAGTATGTATGCCTGAACCACGGACATCCTCTCCGTCTGTGTCGTACCCGGGCCACCATCATCTGGGGCACATCGCCGACACGGGCTGTCGATACCGGCGGCTCGGCGCGTGCACGATCGTCGGGCAGTGTACGACGCCGTCGGCCGACCCGGGGTCTGCTCCGAACCGGTCTCGCCCGGCGGCCCATACACTGTGGCACACATTGTCACCGACAACCCCGTGCGCGCGCGACCGGAAGAGGAAAGGCCCGACGAGTGACCTTCGACGAGACCGGTCGGTCCGATCTCCCGATCGACCGGACCGCCACGGTCGGTGCGATCGGTGAGCGTGCCGTGATCGCGGCGCTGACCGCATCCGCGACATCTGGTGAGCCCACGCAGGACATCGTGATCGGATCGGGTGACGACGCAGCCGTTCTCGACATCGGCGGGTCGGCGGTGATCAGCACCGACACCGTCGTCGAGGGTCGCCATTTCCGGTTCGACTGGTCGACGCCACAACAGGTCGGTGCCCGCGCGGTGGTGCAGAGTTCGGCCGATGTCGCCGCGATGGGTGGTCGCACAGCGGGTCTCGTCGTATCCATCGCATGTCCGGCCGAAACGCCGGTCGGCGTGGTCCTCGACCTCAACGACGGCGTGGTCCGTGCGGCGCACGACCTGGGCGCGCGGGTACTGGGCGGTGATCTGGTCGCCGCGGGTGAGGTGGTGGTGAGTGTCACCGCGGTCGGTGCCCTCGAGGACCGCCGCCCGGTGTCGCTGGGTGGCGCGCGAACCGGTGACGTCCTTGCCGTGAGCGGTCCGCTCGGAGCCAGCGCGGCGGGGCTCGCGGTGCTGTCCGATCCGCGTGCCGCCGACGAGGATTGGCCGGAACTCGTTGCGCTGCATCGTGTGCCGGCTCCCGACCTCACCCAGGGGCCGGTCGCCGCAGCGGCGGGCGCGCACGCCATGACCGACATCTCCGACGGTCTGGTCGAAGAACTGCTCACGATGTCGAGAGCCGCGGAGCTCACGATGACCGTGGATTCCGATTCCGTGCCGCGACGCCCCGATCTGGCCGAGGCGGCAGACCGGCTCGGGGTGGACGTCGCGCGGTGGGTTCTCGCGGGGGGCGAGGACCATCACCTGCTCGCCGCGTTCGAAGCGACGTCGGTGCCCCCGGGCTGGAGTGTGATCGGCTCGGTCGGTGCGAGGTCGTCGTCGGCGCCCGAGGTCTGGGTCGACGGCCGGCGCGTCGGCGGGCCCGACGGACCGGACCTGCACGGGTGGCAGTCCTTCGCCGACCCGACCGGTGACTAGCGAGACGCCCCACTAGAGTCGCCGTCATGGCGATCTACGCACTCGACGATCGAGAACCGGTCCTGGGACAGGACACCTACGTGCACCCGGACGCGGTGGTGATCGGCGCGGTCACCCTGGGCGACGGGGTGTCGGTGTGGCCGGGAGCGGTCCTGCGGGGCGACTACGGGACCATCACCGTCGGTGCTCGCACCAACATCCAGGACGGCACCGTCATCCATTGCACGGTGTTCGAACCGACGGTGATCGGCGAGCGGTGCGTCGTCGGCCACAACGCCCACATCGAGGGCGCGACGATCGGTGACGACTGCCTCATCGCATCGGGCTCGGTGGTCTTGAACGGCTCGACGGTCGGCGACGGCGCGATCGTCGGCGCCGGCGCGGTGGTCCCGTTCAAGTTCGACGTCCCGCCGCGACGGATGGCGCTCGGTGTGCCGGCACGGCTGCGCGACGGCTACGAGGTCCCGCAGGGGCACACCGAACTCAACTGTGAGATGTACTTCCAGAACGCACAGCACTACCGCACCGCGCTCAGACGACTGGACTGACGACCACGCACGACGGAGGCAATCGAGTGACCGCACCACCCAAACCCCTCGCCGAACTGATCGACCCGGGTTGGGCGCAGGCGCTGGCCCCGGTCGAGCCGCTCATCACCGAGATGGGCCGGTTCCTGCGCACGGAGATCGCCGAGGGGCGCCGCTATCTGCCTGCGGGACAACATGTCCTGCGGGCATTCACGCGTCCCTTCGAAGACGTGCGCGTCCTGATCGTCGGGCAGGATCCGTACCCCACGCCCGGACACGCAGTCGGACTGAGCTTCTCGGTGGCGCCCGACGTGCGTCCGATCCCTCGCTCACTGACGAACATCTACACCGAGTACTGTGCGGATCTCGGCTACCCGACACCGACCACGGGTGATCTGACGCCCTGGGCGGACAATGGTGTGCTCCTGCTCAACCGTGTGCTCACGGTGGCGCCCGGCGAACCGGCCTCCCATCGTGGCAAGGGCTGGGAAACGGTGACCGAGTGCGCCATCAAGGCGCTCGCGGCTCGCGACGAACCACTCGTCGCGATCCTGTGGGGCCGGGACGCCGCGGGTCTGGAGAAATGGCTTCCCGATGTACCGACCATCGTGTCGGCGCATCCGTCGCCGCTGTCGGCCTCGCGCGGGTTCTTCGGCTCCCGGCCCTTCAGCCGGGCCAACGAGGAACTGCTGGATCTCGGCGCGGAGCCGGTGGACTGGCGCCTGCCCTGACCCTTCGAGGCTCGTCGCTATCGCTCCTCGCACCTCAGGGAGCAGGGGGCGACGCTCGCGCTCCTCACGCCTCAGGGAGCAGGGGGCGACGCTCGCGCTCCTCGCGCCTCAGGGAGCAGGGGGCGACGCTCGCGCTCCTCGCACCTCAGGGAGCAGGCGGGCCAGCGCGTCTGACGGTTCTCTGGGATCAGGGAGCAGTGGCGGCGCGCCCGCGGGTGAAGTCCGGTGCACGCTTGCCGACGAAGGCGTCGACACCCTCGATGCCCTCGGGCAGCCCGGACCGCTCGGAGATCGAGCGGGCCTCGAGAGCGAGGTGTTCGATCAGCGTGGTGTCGGCGGAGACGGCCAGCAGATGTTTCGTGGCGGCGTCGGCGGCGCGGGGGCCCGACGCGATGGTCTCGGCTGCCGTGCGCGCGGCGGATTCGACCTCGTCGTCGGCGACGATCTCCGAGAGCAGCCCCCACTGCTGGGCCTCCTCCGCGGTGATGACGCGGTCGGTCAGGATGATCTGTCGCGCACGGGCGGCGCCGACGGCGCGCGGGAGTGTCCACGTGAGTCCACCGTCGGGGGTCAACCCGATGCCGCGGTAGGCGGGCCGGAGCCTGGTCGACGAACCGCCGATGGCCACGTCGGCGTGCAGAACCAGGGACATGCCGGCGCCGGCGGCCCAGCCCTTGGCCGCGACGACGACGGGTCGGTCGGCCTCGTAGAGGGCGCCGACGAGCCGATGGAAGTTGTCGGCGATCTCGCGGAGGTAGGTCGGACGGTCGTCGGCGCCGGCGAAGGCGCGGACGTTCCCGCCGGCGCAGAAGTTCTTGCCCGGCCCGACCAGCAGGACGGCACCGACGTCGCGCTGACCGCGCGCGACCTCGCGCAGCGCCTGTGTGCCCGCGGCGACCGCCGCGTCGTCGAGCGAGTTGCCCGCGCCCGTGGTCGACACCGCGAGGGTGAGTACTCCGTTGTGTTCGGTCACCAGGGCGTCGGTGTCCGCCACGGCGGCGGTTGCGGTGGGGGCGGCGTGGTTCGATGAGGCCATGTGCGAAACCCTATCGCGCACACGACAAAGACCCGACGCCGGGGAGCTTGCGCTCGCGGCACCGGGTCTCGCGTCTCGGCTTCTGCACCCGCGGGGGTGCGGAAGATCAGACAGCTGCGGTCTTGCCGGCCTTCAGGCAGGAAGTGCAGACGTTCTTGCGCTTGCGGTTGCCGGGGGCGACCTCCACGCGAACGGACTGGATGTTCGGGTTCCAGCGTCGGTTGGTACGGCGGTGCGAGTGAGACACCGACTTGCCGAAGCCCGGGCCCTTGCCGCAAATATCGCAGACGGCAGCCATCGTCGAACTCCCTTGGTAGATGATCATGGTCTGTGGTCAGCCTCTCGGATCGATCGGCACCACCTGGAGGTGTGCACGCCCGAGGCGAAAGGCAACCCTGCAAGGATAACCAGGTCGTGGGGACGTGACCAAATCCGGGTCGATCCCGGCACGCGGTCCAGCTCGGTCGCGTCGCACGGTCGGACACCCCGAGTAGCCTTGCACACAACCTCACCCGCCGGTCACGTCGCCCGCGAGAGCACTGCCCGTCGCGCGCCGCGTCTGCAAGAAAGAGTCACCGTGTGATCGCCCGCACCGTCAACCCGCAGTTGCTGCGCGACTGGGCCCGTGCCTCGGTCGACCAGCTCGAGTCGCTGCGCGGTGAGATCAACGACCTGAATGTCTTCCCGATCCCGGACTCGGACACCGGCAGCAACATGCTCTTCACGATGCGCGCGGCGGCCGAGGCAGTGGAGAAGACCCCGCCCGACGCATCCCTGCCCGAGGTGGCGCGTGCGATGGCCGACGGTGCGGTGGCGCAGGCGCGCGGCAACTCGGGGATCATCCTGTCCCAGGTCCTCGTCGGCTTCGCCGACGGTGCGGAGATCCTGGGCGACACCGACGCGCTGACCTTCGCCGAACTGTCGACGCTGGGTCTCCGGCTCGGTTCGCTCGCCGCGACCCGCGCCGTGAGCGAGCCGCGTGAGGGCACGGTCCTCACCCTCGTGCGGGTGGCCGCCGAGTCGGCCGCGGCACACGAGAGCGAGTCGCCGGCCGACCAGGTGCGCGCGGTGGCCGACGACTGCGCCGAGGCGCTCGAACGCACTCCGGAACAGCTGTCGGTGCTCGCGAACGCGGGTGTGGTGGATGCGGGCGGGCGCGGATTCCTCGCGATCGTCGACGCCATGGTCAAGGTGATCACCGGGGTCTCCCACCGCCGGCGCCGCTACCGGGGCATCCTCACCGACAGCACCACGCTCGGACACGGGCCGGACGACAGCTGCGTCGACGGCAGTGACCAGGACTTCGAGGTCATGTACCTCCTGGACGGGGCGGCCGGTGAGCAGATCGCCGAACTCCGCGCCCGGCTCGACGACCTCGGTGACGCCGTGGTGATCGTGGGCGACAGTTCCAGCGATGAGGGCGAACGCTTCTCGGTGCACGTCCACACCTGCGATCCGGGTGCGGCGGTCGAGGCCGGCGCCGGGATCGGCCGGCTCTCGGACGTCCGGATCAGCTGCTTCGCGCTCGACGCCATTCGGGCACAGGCTGATTCGTCGGAGCCCCCGCCTCGGCACAAGCGTGCGGTGGTGGTCGTCGTGTCCGGTGACGGTGCGGCCGAGTTGTTCGGCGAGGCCGGCGCGGTCGTGCTGCGCGCCGACGAGGGTCTGTCCGCCCACGACCTGGGGCGGGCGATCCGCGACACCGACAGTGCGCACGTCGTCGTCATGGCCAACGGGGCGTTGACATCTCAGGATCTCGTCACGGTGGCCACCGAGGTGCGCTCCACCCAGCGTTCGGTACTCATGCTGCCGACGTCCTCGATGACCCAGTGCCTGGCGGCGCTCGCCGTGCACGATCCGAGTGAGGTGCCCGACGTCGACGCCTACGCGATGGCCGAGGCCGCGGCCGGTGCGCGGTGGGGCTCGCTGCAGTCGGCGACCACGAGGATGATGACGCTGGCCGGGATGAGCGACGTCGGCGACGTGTTGGGGTTGATCGGCGACGACGTGCTCGTGGTCGCGCCGGATCAGACGTCGGCGTGCACCGCCCTCGTCGACCTCATGCTCTCCACCGGAGGCGAACTCGTCACGGTGCTCGCCGGCGTCGACGTCGACGAGGCCGCCCTCGAGGCCGTCGCCGAACAGATGAGGCGCAGTTACCCCGGTATCGAGCTGGCGGTGTATCGCACCGGGCAGCGCACCGATCTCGTCCAGGTGGGTGTGGAGTGACGGAGCTGATGCTGTCGGATTCGCTGGCCGACGTGCTGGGGGTCAAGCCCGCCGAACAGCTCGCCAACGTGGGAGTGCACACGGTCGGCGAACTGCTGCGGTACACGCCGCGCCGATACATACGACGCGGCCACGTGGCCGACCACGAACGTCCCGAACCCGGTGAGTGGCTGACGATCGTCGGGCGGATCACCAAGTCCGATCTCATCAAGATGAGGAGCCGCAAGGGATCGTTCCTCAAGGTGAAGATCACCGACGACAACGACATCTACGAGGCCAGCTTCTTCAACCCGTACCGGATCAAGGGACTGCTGCGTCCCGGTGCGCGGGTGATGATGGCCGGCGCGGTCAAGTACTTCCGCGACCAGATCCAGTTGTCCCATCCGGAATGGATGATCCTTCCCGACGGCGACCCGGAGATCGAGGACGTCGTCGGTTCCAAGATGCTGACCGAGATGTACGCGATCGAGGAGCAGGTCACCGGAGAGCACGGTGACCATCCGCTGATCACGATGTTCGACCGGGACATCCTGCCGATGTACCCGGCCAACAAGAACATTCAGACCTGGGACATCCTCGGTGCGGTCCGGCGGGTGCTGAGCGAGAGTGCGCCGATCCCCGATGCGCTCACCGAGTCCGAACGACGGGCGCGGGGACTTGTGAGCACCGACGAGGCGATCCGCAAGATCCACCTGCCCGAGTCCGAGGACGACGTGAAGATCGCGTCCCATCGGCTGAAGTTCGACGAGGCACTGGCCATCCAGACCGTGCTCGCCCAGCGTCGGCTGGCGGGACGGAATGAGTCGGCGCCACCGTGTCCGCGTGTCCCCGGCGGTCTCGAGGACAAGTTGCGTGACCGACTCCCGTTCACGCTGACCGATGGTCAGGTCGAGGTGGGGGAGGAGCTCGCCGAGGATCTCGCCCGCGCACAGCCGATGTCTCGATTGCTGCAGGGTGAGGTCGGCTCCGGCAAGACCCTCGTGTCGTTGCTCGCGATGCTCCGGGTGGTCGACAACGGTTTTCAGTGCGCGATCCTGGCGCCGACGGAAGTTCTTGCCGCTCAGCATCATCGGACGATGAGGACGATGCTGGGCGACCTCGCCGAGGCGGGTGAGCTGACCGCCGCCGAAGGTGCGACGCGAATCGCGCTGCTGACGGGTTCGATGAAGACCAAGGGCCGGCGCCAGACGCTGCTCGACGTGGTCACCGGGCAGGCGGGGATCGTGATCGGGACGCATGCGCTCCTCGAGGACAAGGTGGAGTTCTTCGACCTCGGCCTCGTCGTGATCGACGAACAGCACCGATTCGGTGTGGAGCAGCGAGACGTCCTGCGCGGCAAGGGGCGCAACGGACGCATTCCGCATTTCCTCGTGATGACCGCGACGCCCATCCCGCGAACCGTCGCCATGACCGCCTTCGGCGATCTGGACACCTCGGTACTCCGGGAACTACCGCGCGGCCGTCAGCCGATCACCACCTCCGTGGTGCCCACGAGCAGAGCCTCGTGGGTCGACCGGGTCTGGTCGCGCGCCAATGAGGAGATCGCGGAGGGTCGCCAGGTCTACGTGGTCTGTTCGCGCATCGGCGACGGCCCCGAACCCGAACCGGACGGGGACGAGGAGAAGGGCCCGAAGACGACGTCGGTGCTCGAGCAGTACGAGGCCCTCGTCTCCGGACCGTTCGCACACCGGCGGGTGGAACTCTTGCACGGCCGGTTGCCCGCCGACGAGAAGAACGCCGTCATGGACGCGTTCGGCCGGGGCGAGATCGACGTCCTGGTGTCGACGACCGTCATCGAAGTGGGTGTCGACGTACCCAATGCGACCACGATGGTCATCGTCGACGCCGATCGCTTCGGCGTGAGCCAGCTGCACCAGTTACGCGGTCGCGTGGGGCGCGGTCGGCATGCCGGACTGTGCCTGCTGATGACGAACGCCCGGGACACGTCTCCGTCGATGGACCGCCTGCGTGCCGTCGCGGGATCGAACGACGGATTCGAACTCGCACGAGTCGATCTCGAACAGCGGCGGGAGGGCGATCTGCTCGGGTCGCTGCAGTCGGGCGTGAACACCTCGTTGCGGTTCCTCTCGCTGCTCGAGGACGTCGAGGTCATCGAAGACGCGCGCGAACTCGCGGAAGACGTTGTGAGCGAGGACATCACGTTGCTCGAGCATCGGCCTCTCGCCGACCTCGTCGACGGCATCCTCGTCCCGCACAAGATCGCGTACCTCGACAAGTCCTGACGGACACGACCGGCGCTCAGTCGTAGTGCGCCGTTGCGCGGGGCGCCACGATCTGCGACACCTGCGCGCGACCGCGTTCCCGACGGAACCGGATGCGCATCGCGTGCGTCTGAGCATGCATGGTGGTGCGCGATCTTCGGCTGCGTTCGCCGGCACTGCGGCGCCTGCGCATGCGGGTGCGATGGATGCTCTCGAATCCGCGGAACGCGCCGTCCTGGCCGACGCGCCGGTGGGCGGCGCTGGTCGCTGTCGTCGTGACAGCGGTGGCGGTCGCTGTCGGCGTCGACGGTTTTCGGGCCGATCCCGACGTCGGTCCGAGGATACGAGCGATGGCGAGTGCGGCGGCAGCGTCCCTGGCCGCGATACCGGTCTCTGCGAGCCGTACCGACCGCGAGGACTACGACCGGTCCGCGTTCGGCAGTGCCTGGTCCGACGCCGCGTCCGTACCCGGGAGTGCCAACGGATGCGACACGCGCAACGACGTTCTGGCGCGAGACCTGCGCGAGGTCGACGCCGGCCCGGTGTCGAGTTGCCCGCGGGCGGTGCTGGCCGGCGAGCTGCGGAGTCCCTACACCGGCGACTTCGTCGTCTTCCGACGAGACCGAGGCGCGTCTGCGGTACAGATCGACCACATCGTCCCGCTGTCCTACGCCTGGGACATGGGTGCGTGGTCGTGGACAGCCGCCAAGAGACTGGACTTCGCGAACGATCCGGCCAATCTCGTTGCTGTCGACGGGCATTCGAATCAGGACAAGAGCGACTCGGAACCGGCGCGCTGGATGCCGCCCGCGACGGGCTTCTGGTGCCAGTACGCGATCCAGTTCGTGATCGTCACCGCCGCCTACGGATTGGCGATCGACGAACCATCACGTCGCGTCTTGTCCGAGGCGTTGCGGTGCGGGGGATAGCGTCAGTGCGCCTCCGCGCCCGCCGTGTTGTGCAGGAGATTCAGTCCGACGACCCCGATCAGGATCAGGAAGATACATCCCAGGCGAGCGAGACCGGCGGGTTCGCGCAGGAACAGGATGCCGTAGATCGCCGTGCCGACCGCGCCGATCCCGACCCAGACCGCATAGGCCGTGCCGAGCGGGATCGAACGGATCGCATAGGCGACACCGGCCATGCTGATGACGACGCCCACGACGAACACCGCCGTCCACAACGGGCGTGTGAAGGTGTTCGACTTCTCCAGGGCTGCCATGTAGATGATCTCGACCAGACCCGCGGTCACCAGGACAAGCCACGCCACTTCGCGATACTCCCGTCGTCGGACATCCGTACCGGCGTCACAGTAGGCGGGTGACGGGCGGGATGCGCGCCGAGATCAGTCCGAGAACGTCGGGGGTCCTCCCGCAGGCCGCTTCACCGGTCAGAAATCAACTGAGGGGGTGGAGACCGGTACATCTCGTTGGGTACTCCGAACCGCCGGCGCTACTCTTGAGAACGGCACTTTCCGGCGATGCCGCCCGGAACCACCGCGAAGTCGAGGATGTTGATGAGCGCACCCACCGCAGAGCAGTCCGTCGCAGGAGGCGGGCCCGGCTCCGAGAAGTCCGCCGGCGAGAAGTCCGACATCGAGAAGGTCGTTCTCGGACTCGCCCGAGCGGCCCGGTCGGCGTCCCGCTCGCTGAGCGGTCTGACGACAGCCGCCAAGAACGAGGTCCTGCTCGCCGCGGCCGACGCCGTAGAGACCGCGACGGAGACCATCCTCGCCGCCAACGCCGAAGACATCGCGCGTGCCGAAGAAGCCGGCACCGAGGCGAGCCTGCTCGACCGTCTGCGGCTCGACGAGTCGCGCGTGGCGGGGATCGCCGACGGTCTGCGGCAGGTCGCCGTGCTCCCCGATCCGATCGGCGAGGTGGTCGCGGGCAAGACCCTCCCCAACGGTCTGCAGCTGCGCCAGCTCCGTGTACCCCTCGGCGTCGTGGGCATCGTGTACGAAGCGCGGCCCAACGTCACCGTCGACGCATTCGGGATCTCCTTCAAGTCCGGCAACGCGGTCCTGCTGCGTGGCTCGTCGTCCGCTGCGTCGTCGAACGCCGAACTCGTCCGCGTGCTGCGGGAGACCCTCTCGTCGAAGGGCGTCAGCGCCGATGCGGTCTCGTTGCTGCCCAGCGACGACCGGTCCAGCGTGACCGCACTCATCCGGGCGCGCGGACTCGTCGACGTGGTCATCCCCCGTGGTGGCGCCGGGCTCATCGAAGCCGTGGTGTCGAATGCGACCGTGCCGACGATCGAGACCGGTGTCGGCAACTGCCACGTCTACGTGCACGCACTCGCCGACCTCGACGTCGCGGCGCGTGTCATCCTCAACTCCAAGACCCGCAGGCCCAGCGTCTGCAACACCGCGGAGACCGTGCTCATCGACAAGTCTGTCGCCGCCGACGCACTGCCGCGGATCACCTCGGTCCTGCAGACACAGGGTGTGGTCATCCACGGCGACGAGCCGGGCATGGAGCCGGCAACCGAGGACGACTGGTCCAAGGAATACCTGTCGATGGACATCGCCATGAAGGTGGTCGACGACCTGGACGCGGCCGTCGCCCACATCGACACCTACGGGACCGGCCACACTGAGGCGATCATCACCACCGACCTGTCGGCCGCCGACGAGTTCACCCGGCGCGTGGACGCCGCGGCGGTGATGGTGAACGCCTCCACGGCTTTCACCGACGGCGAGCAGTTCGGTTTCGGGGCCGAGATCGGCATCTCCACCCAGAAGCTCCACGCCCGCGGCCCGATGGGTCTGCCGGAACTGACCTCGACCAAATGGGTGGTCTGGGGCAACGGCCACGTGCGGCCCGCCTGATGAGCGGCACCACCCCGGGCGAGGGGACTGCTCAGTACACGGGTTCGGGACCGGCCGTCGTGCCCTCGTTCGAGGGTGTCGACGACGTCGTCGGGCGTTTGCGGGCGACGGGTTATCTCGCCGACGACGCCACCGCGACGTCGACCTTCCTCGCCGATCGGCTCGGCAAGCCGCTTCTGGTCGAGGGGCCCGCGGGTGTCGGCAAGACCGAACTGGCCCGATCCATAGCGGCGGCCACGGACGCCGAACTCATCCGATTGCAGTGCTACGAGGGCATCGACGAGGCCCGCGCCCTCTACGAGTGGAATCACGCCAAGCAGATCCTGCACATCCAGGCGACGGGGGACCGCGCCTGGGATGAGGCCAAGGCCGACATCTTCTCCGACGAGTTCCTGCTGCCGCGGCCGTTGCTGAAGGCGATCTCGCGCGAGGGTGCCACCGTGCTCCTCATCGACGAGGTCGACAAGGCCGACGTCGACATGGAAGGCCTGTTGCTGGAAGTCCTCAGCGACTTCGCCATCACCATTCCGGAGATGGGAACCGTTGCCGCGCAACGGCGTCCGATTGTGTTGCTCACGTCGAACGCGACCCGCGAACTGTCCGAGGCGCTCAAGCGCCGGTGTCTCTACCTCTACATCGACTTCCCGGACGCCGAGCGCGAGAAGGAGATCCTCGCGTCGCGGGTGCCCAATCTCTCGGACTCGCTCAGCGCCGAACTGGTGCGGATCGTCGGTGTCCTGCGCACCTTGGACATCCGCAAGAAGCCGTCGGTCGCCGAGACCATCGACTGGGCCAACACGCTGCTGGCGCTGGGAGCCGGCGAGAAGGCAACTGCGCGAAGCGGGGGCGGATTCGACGACGGGCTCATCGCCCGCACGCTCGGTGTGGTCCTCAAACACCGACCGGACCTCAAGACGGCCCTCAAAGAACTCAAGCTGGGCTGATGACGGCTCCGCTCGTCGCGCACCTCACCGACTTCGTCGATGAACTACGCCGACGCGGAATCGTGGTCGGGCCGTCGGCGCTGATCGACGCGGCCGGTGCGATGGAGGTTCTCGACCTCCTCGAACGTCCACGGCTGCGGGAGGGCCTGGCGACGACGCTGCTCGTCGATCATGCTCATCGCGGTGTGTTCGACCGTGTCTTCGACCTGTGGTTCCCGGTCGGTGCCGGAATGCGCACCGTCACCGAGGATCTGCCGCGTACGCCCGACGGCCGACTCGACATCGACGCGGTGCGGGACGCGCTCGCGGAGATGCTCGCCGACGACGCGGCAGCCGGCGACGGCCGGCTCGATCAGGCCGTCGCGATGATCGTCGACGAGTTGGGGCGATACGGATCGACGCGCGGCGAGGCGTTCTCGGCCTACCAGGCCATCAACGCGGTGAGCCCGCAGACGCTGATCGCGAAGATCGCGGCGGCCATGGCCGGCGAGTCGGGCGGTGATGACGGCGGACGAGCCGGCACCGAACCGCTGTACCGGCGGGCGGCGCGCCAGAAGGCCGGCGATCTGCGTGCGGCGATCGAGCGAGAGACGCAGCGACGCATGGCCGACCGCAACGGTCGCGAGAAGGTCGGCGCCTACGCGGTGCCGCCCCTGCCGGAGAACGTCAACTTCCTGTCGGCGGGTGCCAAGGAACAGGTCGAGATCCGCAAGACCATCGAACCGCTGGCCAGATTGCTGGCCGCGAAGCTCGAGACTCGTCGACGGCGAGCTCATCGAGGCGCGGTCGACGTCCGGAAGACGTTGCGCGCGTCGATGTCCACCGGAGGCGTGCCCATCGAACTCAGCCACCGCAAGCCACGGCCGGGGCGTCCGGAACTCGTCATCATCTGCGACGTGTCGGGCTCGGTCGCCGGGTTCAGTCAGTTCACGTTGCGGCTGGTGTACGCACTGCGACAGCAGTTCTCGAAAGTGCGGGTGTTCGCGTTCGTCGACACCGTCGACGAGGTGACGGACTACTTCGACCACGGCGAGGAGGACTTCGGCGCGGCAATGCACCACATGATCTCCACCGCGCGGATCTCGACCCGCGACGGTCACTCCGACTACGGCAACATGCTGGCCGGGTTCGTCGCCGACTACGGCGACTCGCTGACCCACCGGGGTGCGTTGCTGATCCTCGGTGACGGCCGGAACAACTACCACGACCCCCACGCAGCCGCCCTGGCGGAACTGGTCGAACGTGCCCGCCACGCCTATTGGCTGAACCCGGAGGCCAAGCAGCACTGGGGCACGGGGGACTCGGTCGCGACCGACTACGCGGATGTGATCGACATGTTCGAATGCCGCAACGCCACGCAACTGGGCACGGTCATCGCCGACCTCCTGCCGATCTGAGCAGCGCCGCCGTTTTCGATCAGCGCCCGACGCGTAGACTGACCGTCCATGTCACCCGACCGCCCACGTGCGCGCCGTATCGGCGTGATGGGCGGCACGTTCGACCCGATCCACAACGGGCACCTCGTCGCGGCCAGTGAGGTCGCCCACCGGTTCTCGCTGGACGAGGTGATCTTCGTCCCGACCGGCCGTCCGTGGCAGAAGATCGGCGAGCAGGAGACCGTGAGTCCGCCGGAGGATCGCTACCTCATGACGGTCATCGCAACCGCGTCGAATCCGCAGTTCAGCGTGAGCCGCGTCGACATCGATCGCGACGGCGACACCTACACCGTGGACACCCTCCGCGATCTTCGGGCGCTGCTCCCGGAGGCCCAGCTCTACTTCATCACCGGTGCCGATGCGCTGGAATCGATCCTGTCGTGGCAGGACTGGGAAGAACTGTTCGGGCTCGCCCGGTTCGTGGGCGTCAGCCGGCCGGGTTACGAACTCGACGCCACACACCTGGCGCACCACCTCGAAGCCATGCCCGAGGACACCCTCCACCTCCTGGAGATCCCGGCTCTGGCGATCTCGTCCACGGAGTGCCGGACGCGCGCGTCGCTCGGACGGCCCGTCTGGTACCTCGTGCCCGACGGCGTCGTCCAGTACATCGCGAAGCGGAAGCTGTATCGTGCGCCTCGGGCGTCGTCACCGGGTGTTTCCGCCCCCGCTCTGCCGGGGGCCAACCGCCCCGAGAAGCTCCCGGCCGAAGAGTTCCGGCCGGGGGAGTCGACGGACGGTACCGATCGATCGGGCCGGGCCGTGGGTGAACAGGCCGTAAGCGAATGAGAGGACAAGTGTGACTGCGTCAGCTGAAGCGCTGGAGATGGCCAAGGTGGCCGCCCTGGCCGCGGCCGAGAAGCTCGCCCACGAGGTGACGGTGATCGACGTGTCGGAGCAGTTGGTGATCACCGACGCCTTCGTCATCGCGTCGGCGGACAACGAGCGCCAGGTGAATTCGATCGTCGACGAGGTCGAGGAGAAGCTGCGGGAGGCCGGTCACAAGCCGCTGCGGCGTGAGGGCACACGCGAGGGTCGCTGGGCGCTCCTCGACTACGCCGACATCGTGGTGCACATCCAGCACACCGACGAGCGGCGCTTCTACGCGCTGGAGAGCCTCTGGAAGGACTGTCCGGTGGTCGAGGTGGAAGGGCTGTCGTGAGTGGCGGTCCGGATTCACATGACACCGCTGTCGAACGTCTCACCCCGGTGGTCCGACGCCTGATCCTGTTGCGGCACGGGCAGACCGAATACAACGCGGCGAGTCGGATGCAAGGCCAGCTCGACACCGATTTGTCCGAACTCGGTGTGAAGCAGGCCAATTCGGCGGCAGTGGAGCTCGCCAAGCGCCAACCGGTGGTGATCTGGTCGTCGGATCTGCGGCGGGCACGTGACACTGCCGAAGCGCTGGCGCAGCGCACCGGGTTGCCGGTGACCACCGACGCCCGCCTGCGCGAGACGCATCTGGGTGAGTGGCAGGGGCTGACCCATCTGGACGTCGATGCCGCTATGCCGGGGGCCCGTGCCATCTGGCGTGACGACGCGACATGGACGCCGCCGGGCGGGGAGAGTCGCGTCGACGTCGCCCGACGATCCACCCCGCTGGTCGACGAGTTGATCGAGCAGCTGCCGGAGTGGGGTGTCGGCGACAATCCGGAGGCTCCGGTGGTGCTCGTGGCCCACGGCGGCGTCATCGCCGCGATGACGGCGGCACTCCTCGGACTGCCGGTCGAGAACTGGCCCGCCTTCGGAGGCCTCGCGAACACGAGTTGGGTGCAGCTGTCGGGTCACGGTATGCCGGGCGAACTGCCGCGATGGCGCCTGGACGTGTGGAACGCGTCCGCCGAGGACTCCGACCCGGCGGTGCAGTGAACTCCGGTCTTGCGATGAGCGGGACTGCCGGCGGTTCTGGTCCGCCCGCCGACGCGCCGGACCGGTGCGTGCTGGTCCTCTCCGACTCGCTGGCCTACTACGGCCCGCAGGGCGGCCTGCCCGCCGACGACCCCCGTATCTGGCCGACGCTCGTGGGGGCCGCGACCGGTTCGCCGGTGCGGCTGTTCGGCCGGATCGGCTGGACCAGTCGGGACGTCTGGTGGGCGCTCACCCAGGATCCGAACATCTGGGCCACCGTGCCCCGTGCCGATGTCGTGGTGCTCGCGTTCGGCGGGATGGACACCTTGCCGTCGCCACTGCCCACGGCGTTCCGGGAACAGATCCGCTATATCCGGCCGAATGGATTGCGGCAGAAGATCCGTGAGGCCTACGCCTGGGTCCAGCCGCGGGGCGCGCGCCTCGGGTGGCCGCTCGCATTGCCGCCGCGCGTCACGATCGAATACCTCGAGAAGATCCGGGCGGCGCTCACCCAGTTGCGACCGGATCTCCCGATCGTCGTGTGCCTGCCGCCCACCCACCGCAGTCCGTACTACGGCAACGTCCACACCGGCCGGATCCCGACGACCGCGGCGATGTCCCGGTGGGCGTCGCGCCATTCGCTGCCGTGCGTCGACTTCTACCCGGTCACCCGGGACTCGTTCGACGACCCGGAGGTCGAAATGAACCCGGACGGGATCCACTGGGGATTCGCGTGTCATCGCGGGATCGCCGAGCTGGTCTCCCCGGTCGTCGACGCGGTCCGGGGGAGCAGGGACCGCGACGTCGAGGGGCCGACGGCGACGCCCGTGTGAGCTCGGCGCGTGAACCCGTTAACGTAGACGCGTGCCTGTCGTCGTCGTCACAGACTCCTCGTCCCGACTGCCGCGGTCGGTGACCGAGCATTACGGGATCCGGCAGGTCCCGCTGCACGTCACGGTGGATGACAAGGACTACCGCGAGGGCGTCGACGACATCCCCACCGACATCGTGTCGACGCCGGGCGTGACCACATCCGGGGCGAACCCCAGCGATCTGTCCGAACACTTCGACGCCGCGCTCGAGGCGAGTCAGGGCGACGGGGTGGTCGCCGTCCACATGTCCCGCCGACTGTCGGGAACGTGGAGTTCGGCCCGGATGGCCGCGGAGAAGTTCTCCGGGCAGGTGCGTGTCGTCGACTCCCGATCTGTCGGTCTCGCAGTCGGTTTCACCGCCGTCGCGGCCGCCCAGGCCGCCGCGGGCGGAGCCGACCGCGACCGGGTGTACGAGTCCGCCATCCGGCAGGCCGCGACGGTCGACTCACTGCTGTGCGTGCAGCAACTCGACAATCTGCGCAACAGCGGCCGGATCAGTGCCGCGGGCAAGCTGTTCGGGTCGGCGCTGTCGATCAAACCGATCCTGCACATGGTCGACGGCACCCTGACGCTCAGGGAGCGTCATCGTACGTTCTCCAAGGCGCTGGACAAGATGGTCGACGCCGCCGTCGACTCCGCGGGTGGCCGCGCGGTGACGGTCGGGATCCAGCACTGCCAGAGCCCCGTTGTCGCCGAGGAACTGCGAGCCGCGGTCCACGCCAAGCTGCGGGTGGTGACCTCCGAACTGATCGTCGACCTCGGACCCATCCTCGGCACCCACGTCGGCCCCGGTGCGGTGGGCGTCGTCATCGCCGCGCACCTCGACCCGATCGAGGGTCTCGAGGAGCACTGAGAACGGGCAGGCCCGCCCGTCCGGCACCATCCACAGGTCTCAGTGACCGTCCACAGATTCCGGTGTTCGCCCGTCCGGACGTGAAGAAGTGGTGGTGACGGGACCTACCGTGTGGCGTCATGAGCGCATCAGGACGGCGGAATCCGCTGGACCGGCTGGCGCCGGTGGGGGAGCTGCCGGGCCGCCGGAACGGCGCGGCAGGGATCGATCCTGATTCCCCGGCACGCGCATCGGAGACCGATGACCCGGCCGGACCGGTCGGGGAGCCCGAGCACCCCGGGTGGGGGATCGGCGGAATGCCGACCTGGCTCGACACCCCGCCGGCGCGATCGCCGCGTCGGCGAACGGACCCTGACGACGTCGACACCGAGGACGATGACGACGCCGACGACGATCCCTTCCCTCGACGGCGCTTCGCGGTCGCACCGCCGGCCGCTCTCGCACTGATCGCGGTCGGTGTCGTCGTCTGTGCGGTGGCGGCGTTCGGGCTCTTCCGTGGTTCGGAGTCGGCGCCCGTGGTGGATTTCGGTGCGGTGGCCGGCACGTCGCAGGTGCCGGATTCGTCGCCGCCTGCGACGCCGGCCGAGCCGACTCCGGCGCAGATGGTCGTCAGTGTCGTCGGGCTGGTCCACAAGCCGGGGCTGGTACGCCTGGCGCCGGGGGCGCGGGTCGCCGAGGCGATCGACCGGGCGGGTGGGGTGCGCAAGAATGCCGACCTGCTGTCCCTGAATCTCGCGCAGGTGCTCCGGGACGGCGATCAGATCCTCGTCGGCTATGCGGGCGGCGAAGGACAGATGTCGTTGCGCAGTGCCGTCGTCGGGGCTGCCGGCGCGCCATCCCCGCCGGCCGGTGAGAACCCGACCGGTGCCGGTGCTCCCGCCGGCGGTGCGGGAAGTACGCCGGACACCGGTGGACTCGTGAACCTCAACACCGCCACCGAGGCGGACCTGGACGAGCTGCCCGGAGTCGGACCCGTCACCGCGAAGGCCATCCTGTCGTGGCGGGAACGGAACGGACGCTTCACTTCCGTGGACCAGCTCGCCGAGGTCGAGGGGATCGGTCCGGCACGTCTGGCCAGACTGCGCGACCTCGTGACGGTGTGAGGGGTGGACTTCCGCCTGCTCGTGCCTGCGGCGGCGGTGTGGTCGGTGACGGCGCTCGGGCTCGCGGTGCCGACGGCGTACACGCTCGCGCTGGCGATCTGCTCGGGCGCGGTCGCGCTCGCCGGCACGGTGGCCTGCCTCACCGGTCGGATCGGTTGGGACACGGTCGGTCTGGTTGTCGTGGTCGCCGGACTCGCGGCGGTGTGCGCGACCTCGCTGGCCCTTCGGCAGGAGGCCCGCACCGAACATCCGCTGGCGGCGACGACGGGCAAGGCGACGGTCGTGCTGACCGTGCGCGGCGACCCGACGATCGTCGGACAACCGTCCGCAGGGCGGGTGCGCGTCCGGGTGGGGGTGGAACAGAT
Source organism: Gordonia sp. HS-NH1 (assembly GCF_001418765.1). Taxonomy (NCBI): domain Bacteria; kingdom Bacillati; phylum Actinomycetota; class Actinomycetes; order Mycobacteriales; family Gordoniaceae; genus Gordonia; species Gordonia sp. HS-NH1. The sequence continues at coordinate 87,876 of NZ_LIYC01000010.1, read as the reverse complement.
CGGATCGCAACGAGTTCGACCGGCTGCTGCCGATCTGATGGGTGATGTGCAGGAGTGGTCGGGACTGTTGCCCGGCCAGCGGGTGGTGACGATCGTACGGGTACGACCGCCGCCCGCACACTCACTTCTCGTGGCGACGGTGACGGCACAGCGGCCCCGGCCGGTCGGACCACCGCCCGGCCACCAGGAGGTGGCCGGTGCGATCCGAGAGCGGCTGCAGACGCTGGCCGCACGAGGACTCGACGCGGATGCGGCCGGACTCCTGCCCGGGCTCGTACTCGGCGACGAGAGCTCCCTCGACGACGGCCTACGCGACGACTTCCGCGACGCGGGACTCAGTCACCTCACCGCGGTGAGCGGCAGCAACTTCGCGATCGTGTGCGGCGCAGCACTTCTGGTGGTACGCAGTGTGGGTGTCCCGCCGCGGGCGGCCGCGATCGTCGGACTGGTCGTGATCGTGGGGTTCGTCGTGCTCGTCCGCCCGTCGCCGAGTGTGCTGCGTGCCGCCCTGATGGGCGCCGTCGGGGTGCTGGCGCTGTTCGCCTCTCGTCGAGCGCAGGCTGTTCCGGCGTTGGGTGCAGCGGTCGTCGGCGGCCTGCTGTGGTGGCCCGAACTGGCACTGCAGCCGGGGTTCGCGCTGTCGGTCGCCGCGACCGGAGCCATCGTGGTGTGGGCGCCGAGACTCCGGGATCGGCTACGCGAGTGGCGATGTCCGCCCGGCGTGGCCGAGGTGATCGCGATGGCGGTCACCGCCCAGGTGGTGACGGCGCCGATCGTCGTCGTGGTGACCGGAACGTTCTCGGTGGTGGGGATCGTCGCAAACCTCCTCGTCGCGCCCGTCGTCGCCGTGATCAGTGTGATCGGCACCCTCGCCGCACTCATCGGTGCGATCGGGCCGCCCGACGGGCCCGGGGCGCTCGTGGGCGAATTGCTGGTGCGCGCCCTCGCGCCCGAGCTGTGGTGGATGGTCGCCTGCGCGCGCACCCTCGGCGGGGTGAGCTGGGCGAGTGTGGACGTGTGGTCGCCGTTCGGGTGAGGGCGTCGGATTCGCCGGCCGACCTCGGCGGTCAGACCTCGCGGTCGGCCAATTCGCCCGCGGTACGGTTCCACACCAGGTAGCCGATGCCGACGGCGGTGAACCAGACCGCCCCGACGACGAGCGCGATCCGGCCGTCGCGGTCGAAGAACAGCAGGACGAACACGAGCGCGAGGAAGCCGAGTGCGAGCCACGTGGTGACCGGGGCGCCGGGCACCCGGTAGTCCGAGCGAGGCAGTTCGCCGCGCGCGACCTTGCGGCGGTAGGCCATCTGGCACAGCAGGATCGTCGACCAGATGACGATGATGCCCACCGTCGACACCGCGGTGATGTAGGCGAAGGCGTGCTCGGGGTCGATGACGTTCACCACGACGCCGATCGCCATGACCGCGGCGCTCAGGGTGATGCCCGCGGCCGGGACCTTGCGGCTCGAGAGCCAGGTCAGCTGGCGCGGGGCGTCGCCGGTGTGGGCGAGGGAGCGCAGCATGCGACCGGTGGAGTAGATGCCGGAGTTGCACGACGACAGGGCGGCGGTCAGCAGGATGAAGTTGACGATGCCGGCCGCGCCGGGGATGCCGATGTAGGAGAACACCGAGACGAAGGGGCTCTCGCCTTCCTGGAAGTCCTTCCAGCTGCGGACCGAGAGAATCACGATCAGTGAGCCGACGTAGAAGATGCCGATGCGGAACGGCACGGTGTTGATCGCCTTGCGCAGCGTGACGCGCGGGTTCTGCGCTTCGCCCGCGGTCACGCCGACGAGCTCGACACCGACATAGGCGAACATCACGATCTGCAGGCTCAGCAGGGCGTTGCTGAACCCGGTCGCGAAGAAGCCGCCGTCGTTCCAGAGGTTCGTCACCGACGGCCCGGTCTCGGGTCCGAGTCCGGCGATCGGGAGCAGCACGCCGATGCCGACGATGATCATGCCGAGGATGGCGGTGACCTTGATGGCGGAGAACCAGAACTCCGCGCGACCGAACACCCCGACCGAGATCAGATTCGCGCCGAACAGCACGATGAGCGCGATGAGGGCGGTGACCCAGACCGGAACCGACGGCCACCAGTAGTTGATGTACTTGCCCGCCACGGTGATCTCGGCCATGCACGTCGTCGTCCACACGGCCCAGTAGGTCCAGCCCTGGCTGAAACCGGCGAAGCGGCCGAGGAACTCGTCGGCGTACTCGCTGATGCCCCCGGAGACGGGCCGGTAGATGAGCAGTTCGCCGAGGGCGCGCATCACGATGAAGATCGCGAGCCCGGCGAGCGCGTACGCCAGGATGAGTGCGGGTCCCGCCTTCTCGATCGCACCACCCGCGCCGTAGAACAGTCCCGTGCCGATCGCGCCGCCGATGGCGATCATCTGCACGGTGCGGGCGGTGAGGCCGCGCTGGTATCCCTCGTCGGTGTCGGCACCCGTGTCGGTGCCGGGATGCTCCACAGTCACGCGGGCGACTCCCTGAAATGTCGGTGGACCTCTGGCAGAAGCTCACCGTAACGAGCCGCGATCACCCCGATTCATTCGGCCACAGGCGTTGTCCACTTTGTCGTATTCGGCCGACCTGGTGGCGGTCCGGCGATCGTGTCGGGTTCGTCTGGCACCATTGTCGCCGTGACCGATCGCCTGCACCTGCTGCTCGGAGACGACGACTTCCTCACCGGCCGGGTGATCTCGGCGGTGGTCGACGCCGCGACGAAGGCTGCGGGAACCCCCGTGCCGGTGACCCGGGTGCGCGCCGGCGATGTGAGCGAACACGAACTCGCCGAACTGCTCAGTCCGTCCTTGTTCGCCGAGGAGCGGATCGTCGTCGTCGAGGCCGCCGCCGAGGCGGGCAAGGAGCCGGCCGGGCTGATCGTCGCGACGGCGTCGTCACTGCCCGAGGGCATCACCCTGATGGTCGTGCACCACGGCGGAGGGCGGGCCAAGTCGATGGTCCCCGCACTCAAGAAGGCCGGTGCCGTCGAACACGAGACCACGGCCCCGAAGTGGCCGTCGGAGCGGATGACATTCGTGCGCAACGAATTCCGGTCACTGGGCGTGAAGGTCGGCGCCGACGTCGTCGAGCAGGTCGTCGAAGGCGTGGGATCAGAACTGCGCGAGCTGGCCGCCGCGTGCGCGCAGCTCGTGGCCGACACGGGTGGCAAGGTCGACCGCGACGCCGTGCGGTTGTACTACCAGGGTCGTCCCGAGGTGACCGGTTTCGAAGTGGCCGACCGTGCGGTGACGGGCGACCGCGCGGGCGCGCTGGAGTCCCTGGCCTGGGCCCTGCACCACGGAGTGCCACGGGTGCTGCTGGCCGACGCCCTCGCCGAGGCCGTGCATGCGATCGCACGCATCCGGCCGATGGGGTCGATCAACCACTTCGATGCGGCCCGAGAGCTCGGCATGCCGCCCAACCGGGTCAAGAACGTGCAGGCGAAGGCCAAGGCGTGGGATTCGGAGTCGATCGCGCGCGCGATCGGCGTGGTGGCCGCGCTCAACGCCGATGTGAAGGGGCAGGCCGCCGACCCCGACTACAGCCTCACCCATGCGGTCGCGACCGTCGCCGAGCTCAGGCCCGACGGGCGTCGACGCAGCTGACCCACCTGACAGAACGCCGCTCACCCCGGCAGCTGCGTGGACGCTGCCGGGGTGAGCGGAGATATGAAGGAATGGCGACGGGTCAACCCGCCGGGCCGACCGGGGTCGGTGCCAGATCAGAGCTTGTTGACCGCGAGGGCGATGGCCGACTTCTTGTTGGCGGCCTGGTTGGCGTGGATGACGCCCTTGCTGGCAGCCTTGTCGAGCTTGCGGCTGGCGGTCTGCCCGAGCTCGGCAGCCTTCGCCTTGTCGCCGGAGTCGACAGCCTCACGGAAGCTGCGGATCGCGGTACGAAGGGCCGACTTCACCGACTGGTTGCGCTGGCGGTTCGCTTCGTTGGTGCGATTGCGCTTGATCTGAGACTTGATGTTTGCCACGCGTGTTACCTCTGTCGTTGCTGGTGGATACGTCTGTCTGTTCGGGTCGGGCGGTCGGCCTGGGAGGTCGAACTCGCACCGGGCGGCGTCGGCGCGTGAAGCATCTCCACGGCGTCACCGCAACAGCGCACAACATTACCAGTCGGGGTCAGCCCGCCAAAATCCACGCCGCGGACACGCTCCGTGCTCGCGCCGCACGATAAGAATCATCGTGAACGAAAGTCTACAGTGGACTCATCATGTCCGTCGTTTATGTGCACATCGGCCTCCCCAAGACCGGGACCACCCATCTGCAGGATCGCCTCTGGCGAAACCGCGACCTGGCGTTGCAGTCGTCCGGACTGCTGTACCCGGGAAATGTGATCTCCGATCACTTCCACGCCGCGGTGCACCTGCAGCCCGAGCGATACCTCGACTGGGTCGATCCCGCCTTCGCCGGCACCTGGCCGAAGCTGCTCGGTCAGATCCGCGCCTGGCCGCAGATCTCCCTGCTCTCCCATGAGCTGTACAGCACCGCGACGGTCGACCAGATCGAACGGCTGATGACCGATCTGTCCTTCGCCGACGAGGTCCACGTGATCGCGACCGTCCGCGACCTGGGCCGTCAGCTGCCCTCCGTGTGGCAGGAGAATGTCAAGAACCAGCGCCGGGCCTCGTTCGACGAGTTCGTCGATTCGGTGGCGTTCGCGTCCGAGGGGCGCCGCAACGGCGGACCCGTCACGGCGGATGCCTCGGACGAGGAGCCGTTCTGGGAGTTCCAGGACTACATCGGCATCCTCGAGCGCTGGTCTCGATTCGTCGGCCCCGAGCGTGTGCACGTGGTCACCGTGCCGGGGCGTGGGGCCGCGCCGGGTGGCACCTTGTGGGACCGGTTCCTGGGGGTGATGGGCATCGACCCGACGCCGCTGCGCATTCCCGTCCCCAGCCTGAACAGTTCCCTGTCCGCGCCGCAGGCGGAGTTCCTGCGTGGCCTCAACCGCCGGCTGCAGCCCGAGGTCATCGAATGGCGCCGGTACGAGCGGATCATCAAGGGTCAGCTGATCGGCGAGATCCTGTTCGAGGCGCCGTCCGGTCCTCCGCAGGGACTCTCGGACAAGAGTCGGGAATGGGCGGCGGGGGAGTCCCGGCGGATGGTCGCGGCGGTTCGTGAGGCCGGCTACGACGTCGCCGGCGACCTCGCCGACCTGGTGGTGTCGGCAGAACACGACGCCACGGACGTACCGTCGCCGTCGGACGGCGAGGTGCTCGACGTCGCACTCGACACGATCGCGGCGATGGTGCTCGCGGCGCCACTGCCCAAGGTGGGTCCTCGTGCGCGGACCCGCGCGGCGAACGTACTCAGGAAAGTCAAACGGCGGGTGATCGCCGCGCGCCGATCGTCCTGACCGGCGACCTCCGCGCGACGTTCGGGGCCTCGTCGATGACACGGCCGGGCGACGTCGTGCCGATTTCGACATTCTGTAGCACCATGGCAGTTTATGACCCCCGCATCGACAAGTGCGCCTACCAAGAAGGCTGCGCGTAAGTCCGCAGCCGCGAAGTCGGCGTCTTCGAACTCATCAGGCCGTGCTGCATCCGGACGTAACGGCGCGGCGAAGGGCGCTGGTTCGGGTGGCAAATCGGCGAAGTCGACGACCGTGGACAATTTCACCGGCAACTTCGGCGGATACGCAAAAGGCCCGTACGGCAAGGCATATGACGAGATGTTCGACGCCGCCGGCGAGGTGCGCACGCCGTACCGCGGCATCTACAAGGCGATGGCCGACGAGGATCAGTCCGACCTGGTCGAGGCCCGTGTGGAAGCCCTCGGACGTGCCTACCTCGACCAGGGCGTGACCTTCTCGCTCTCCGGCAAGGAACGTCCGTTCCCGTTGGACGTTGTGCCACGGGTGATCTCGGCGGCCGAGTGGAACAAGCTCGAGGCCGGCATCACCCAGCGGGTGCAGGCCCTCGAACTGTTCCTGGACGACATCTACGGCGAGCAGGAGATCCTGCGTGACGGGGTGTTGCCCAAGCGACTCGTCCACTCCTGCGAGCACTTCCACCGGCAGGCCGCAAACATCCGGCCGCCCAACGGTGTTCGCATCCACGTCGCGGGTATCGACCTGATCCGCGACGAGAACGGTGACTTCCGGGTCCTCGAGGACAACCTGCGGTCGCCGTCGGGTGTGTCCTACGTACTCGAGAACCGGCGGGCAATGGCGCGTGTGTTCCCGGACCTGTTCTCCAAACACAAGGTGCGTGCGGTCGCCGACTATCCGAGTCATCTGCTCCGCGCACTGCGCGCGTCGGCGGCGTTCAACGAGGCCGACCCGAACATCGTCGTGCTCACCCCGGGCGTGGCGAACTCCGCCTACTTCGAGCACTCGCTCCTGGCGCGGCTGATGGGCGTCGAACTGGTGGAGGGCCGGGACCTCTTCTGCCGCGACAACGTCGTGTACATGCGCACGACCGAAGGTGAGCAGCGGGTCGACGTCATCTACCGGCGCATCGACGACGACTACCTCGATCCCATGCAGTTCCGTCCGGATTCGATGCTGGGCGTGGCCGGTCTGCTCAACGCGGCCCGCGCGGGCAACGTCGTGATCTCCAGCGCCGTCGGCAACGGCGTCGGCGACGACAAGCTGATCTACACCTATGTCCCCGAGATCATCCAGTACTACCTCGGGGAGAAGCCGAGCCTGCAGAACGTGGACACGCTGCGGTGCTGGCTGCCCGACGAGTGCGAGGAGGTGCTCGACCGCATCGACGAGCTCGTCGTCAAACCCGTTGAGGGATCGGGTGGTTACGGCATCGTCTTCGGGCCCGACGCCAGCGGGGCGGAACTGGATGCGCTGGCACGCAAGGTCCGCAACGATCCGCGCGGATGGATCGCCCAGCCGGTCGTGCAGCTGTCGACGGTGCCGACCAAGATCGGCGACGACATTCGCCCGCGTCACGTCGACCTCCGTCCGTTCGCCGTCAACGACGGTGAGTCCGTGTGGGTCCTGCCCGGGGGGCTCACCCGGGTCGCGCTGCCGGAGGGATCGCTCGTCGTGAACTCGAGCCAGGGTGGCGGTTCCAAGGACACCTGGGTGCTGGCCTCGCGCACCTCCGAGGGAGACCGCGAACTGTCGGGCGCCAAGGTCGTCACGACGAGCGGGGTCGCCGCCGCCCGGCCCGCCGAGAGCGCTCCCGATCCGGTCCACACGCAGACCCAGCAGCAACAGCAGGGCGCCATGACACAGCACATGGGCGGCATGACGCAGCAGCTGACCCCGATGTCCCAGTCTGCCTCGATGTCCCAGTCCGGCTCGATGACGCAGCGCGAGGACGGTGATGTCCGATGATGCTGGCGCGGAACGCCGAGTCGCTGTACTGGATCGGCAGATACGTCGAGCGCGCCGACGACATGGCGCGGATTCTCGACGTCGCGATCCATCAGATCCTCGAGGACACCACGGTCGACGTCGACCGGCAGGCGCGGCTGATCATCCAGGTGCTCGGGCTCACCGCGCCGGAGGACGACGAGGAACTCGACGTCTGGTCGCTCACCGAACGCGTCGCCTACGACGCCGACGCGGTGGGATCGATCGTCGACCTGATCCGCGCGGCGCGTGAGAACGCCCGCGGCGCACGCGAAGTCACCTCCAGCGAGTTGTGGGAGTGCTTGAACACCACCTACAACGGGCTCGACGCCGCCGAACGTCGTTCGCGTCGTCTCGGTCCCCACGAGTTCCTGTCGTATGTGAAGAACCGGGCGGCGATGTTCGCCGGGTTGGCCGACGCCACCCTCAGCCATGACGACGGTTACCGGTATCTGTTGCTGGGCCGGTCGGTGGAGCGGGTCGACATGACGATCCGGATGTTGCTGTCGCGCGCCGGGGATCGGACGTCGTCGCCGGCGTGGGTCAACGTGCTCGTGAGTGCGGGCGGGCACGACACGTTCCTACGGACATACCGAGGGGTGCTGGATGCAGAGAACATCGTCGAGTTCATGCTTCTCGACCGGTTGTTCCCGCGGTCGATCTTCCATGCCCTCAGCGTCGCCGAACACAATCTGGGTCAGCTCGAGAAGGGGCCCAGCCGTGTCGGTGCGCAGGCGGAGGCCCAGTTGCTCCTGGGCCGCGCGCGCAGTTCACTGGAGTTCCTCGAGCCCGGCAAGTTGCTCGACGATCTGCAGGACCGGCTCGTCGACCTGCAGGACACCTGCCGCGCGGTCAACGAAGCCGTGACGAAACAGTATTTCCATGTGTCGCCCTATGTCTCGTGGGCGGACGCCCGGGTGAGCGACGGGAATGTCATCGAGGAGAGTGAGCTGTGAGCTGGCGTCTGCGTGTCGTCCATTCCACCGGTTTCGCCTACCACAGTCCTGTCACCTCGTCGTACAACGAAGCCCGGCTCACCCCGCGCAGCGACACCCGGCAGAACGTCATCGTGAACCGGGTCGAGACGGTCCCGGCGACGAGGTCGTACCGCTACACCGATTACTGGGGCACGGCGGTCACCGCATTCGATCTGCATGCGCCGCATGACGAGCTCGAGGTGTCGGGTCTGTCGGTGGTCGAGACCGAACGCGGACATCGTCCGTCCGAGGACGACGAGGCGTCGTGGGATGACATCAACGGCGACGCCGTGAAAGACCGGTACGACGAAATGCTCTCGTACACAGAATTCGTGGCGAGAAACAGGCAGTTGTTGTCGACAGCCAAGAGAGTGACCAAGGGCCTGACGCCGCAGGAGGCGGTCGAAGAAGTGAGCCGGTTCGTCCACACCGAGATGGAGTACGTGCCGGGGACCACCGGGGTGCACACCACGGCCGTCGATGCGTGGACCGATCGTAAGGGCGTGTGTCAGGACTATGCGCACCTGACCCTGCTGATGCTCCGTGGTCTCGGCATCCCTGCTCGGTACGTATCCGGTTATCTCCATCCCGAACCCGACGCCGAGATCGACAAGACGGTGCAGGGGCAGAGCCACGCCTGGATCGAGGCGTGGACGGGTGGCTGGTGGGGTTACGACCCCACCAACGACACGCCGATCACCGAACAGCATGTGTCGGTCGGGGTGGGCCGTGACTACGCCGACGTGTCGCCGCTGAAAGGGATCTACACCGGCGGGGGTGCCACCGACCTCGACGTCATCGTCGAGATCACCAGGCTCGCCTGAGGATTCACGCCGGTCAGCGCCAGCCGTGGTGTTCGCGCAGTTCGTTCGCGACGGCGTCGAACATCGGACGACCGAGGATCGCGCCCTCCCGGCGGATTCCGTCGTCGTCGACGACGAGTACCCGGTCGAGCCGCACGAAGCTCGGCCGGCCCTGAGGATCCCACGCTCCCGATCCGACGGGAAGCCAGTTGCCGTCGGATCGGTGGTCCTTGCTCGACAGCATGAGACCGAGCACGGAGTCGGGTCGTCCGGCGCGGGCGTCGCGGCCGACGACCAGCACCGGCCGGTCCTTCCCCTGGCTCGGGTCGTCTTCGTAGGCAACCCAGGTCCACACGATCTCGCCGGGATCGGCGTCCCCGTCGAGGTCGGGGGAGTAGCTGATGGTGCGGGCGAGATCGGTGGTCGGCCGGAGGTCGGGCCGGGCGTCGCGGATCGTCACTTACGCATCTCCTCGGTCTGACGGGAACAGGGGCATCAGGAAATCCCGGACCGCGTCGGCGGTGAGGGCGGCGGTCGGCTTCTTCTTCGGATTGAGGTCGTGCCCGACCTTCTCCAGTTCGACGATGTGCGTCGGCGCATCGATGAGGCCGACCGCGCGGCTCATCTCGTCGGTGGTGCCGAACGGGTCGGTACTGCCGTGGACCACGAGGGTGGGGACCGTGATCGACGGCAAGTGCTCGGTGCGCAGCCGGTCGGGTTTTCCCGGCGGATGCAGCGGATACGACGTCAGCAGCAGGCCGTCGGCCAGGTCGGCCCCGTCCTCGGCCACGGCCATCGAGGCCTGCCGGCCGCCGTAGGAATGCCCGCCGACGATCAGCGGCCCGTCGGACTCACCGCGGAACATCGCGCACGCGGCGCGGATGCCGTCGCGGTCGCCCGGTGAGGTGGACGGGCTGGGCGGCCCCTTCGGCCGGCGCCGCCGGTACGGCAGGTCGATGCGGGCCACGACGTATCCGCGGTCGCACAGCTCCTCGGCCAGCGCGCGGAGGATCACGGCGTCACGGTTGCCCCCCGCGCCGTGCGCGAGGACGAGCGTGGCCCGGGCCGGGCTGCCCGGACGGTGGACCTCGGCGGCGACGTCGTCGGTCTCGATGGTGGTGACGGTGGACGCGGACACGGCTGCCACCGTAGCGCCTCACCGCGTGTGCGCGGACTTCCCCGATCCCTGAGGAGGCCCGGAGCTTGCGGAGGGCCGTCTCGAAGGGAAACGTGGCCGGGCGCGGTGCGTCGGCGGGTCATGAGAAACTGGACCACAACCTGTATCCGCGCCCGTTTTCTACCGCAGTTCTCGTTCGAGGAGTAGTTCCCATTCCCAACTTCGCCGACACCACCTTCACCGATCCGGCACGTATCCGGAACTTCTGCATCATCGCCCACATCGACCACGGCAAGTCGACGCTGGCAGACCGGATGCTGCAGCTCACCGGCGTCGTCGAAGAGCGGCAGATGCGGGCGCAGTACCTCGATCGAATGGACATCGAGCGCGAGCGCGGCATCACCATCAAGGCGCAGAACGTCCGTCTGCCCTGGACGGTGAAGTCGGCGGAGGGCGACGAGGACTACGTCCTGCACCTCATCGACACCCCCGGGCACGTCGACTTCACCTACGAGGTGTCCCGCGCTCTGGAGGCGTGCGAGGGAGCTGTCCTGCTCGTCGACGCCGCGCAGGGCATCGAGGCCCAGACCCTCGCCAACCTGTATCTGGCGATGGAGAACGACCTCACCATCATCCCGGTGCTCAACAAGATCGACCTGCCCGCGGCCGACCCCGAGCGCTACGCGGCCGAACTCGCGCACATCGTGGGTTGCGAGCCGGAAGACGTGCTGCGTGTGTCGGGCAAGACCGGCGTCGGGGTCACCGAGCTGCTCGACGAGGTCATCCGGAAGGTGCCGGCTCCGGTGGGCGATTCCGACGCCCCGGCGCGGGCGATGATCTTCGACTCGGTGTACGACACCTATCGCGGCGTGGTCACCTACGTCCGTGTCGTCGACGGCAAGATCGTGCCGCGGGAGAAGATCCTGATGATGTCGACCGGCACCACGCATGAACTGCTGGAGGTGGGCATCGTGTCCCCGGAACCGAAGCCGACCACGGGGCTGGGTGTCGGCGAGGTCGGTTACCTGATCACGGGTGTGAAGGACGTTCGCCAGTCGAAGGTCGGTGACACCGTCACCACCGCCCGCCGGGGTGCCGAGCAGGCGCTGACGGGGTACCGCGAGCCGCGACCGATGGTCTATTCGGGGCTGTACCCGCTCGACGGGTCCGACTACCCGGTGTTGCGCGAGGCGCTCGAGAAGTTGCAGCTCAACGACGCCGCACTGACCTTCGAGCCGGAGACCTCGGTCGCGCTTGGGTTCGGCTTCCGCTGCGGCTTCCTCGGTCTGCTGCACATGGAGATCACCCGCGAGCGTCTCGAGCGCGAATTCAACCTCGACCTGATCTCGACGGCCCCAAACGTCGTCTACCGGGTGGTCATGGAAGACGGTTCGGAGCATGTGGTGACCAACCCGTCGGACTGGCCGGAAGGCAAGACCCGGCACATCTACGAACCCATCGTCAAGACCACCGTGATCGCGCCGAGCGAGTTCATCGGCGCGATCATGGAGCTGTGTCAGTCGCGTCGAGGTGAGCTCGGCGGGATGGACTACCTGTCGGAGACGCGCGTGGAACTGCGGTACACGCTGCCCATGGCCGAGATCATCTTCGACTTCTTCGACGCCTTGAAGTCGCGGACGCGTGGCTATGCCAGCCTCGACTACGAGGAGGCGGGCGAGCAGGAAGCCGATCTGGTGAAGGTCGACATCCTGCTCCAGGGCGAGGCCGTCGACGCGTTCAGTGCGATCGTCCACAAGGACGCCGCCTATGCCTACGGCAACCGGATGGCGATCAAGCTCAAGGAGCTCATCCCGCGCCAGCAGTTCGAGGTTCCGGTGCAGGCCGCCGTCGGCTCGAAGATCATTGCGCGCGAGAACATCCGAGCCATCCGCAAGGATGTGCTCGCGAAGTGCTACGGCGGCGACATCAGCCGTAAGCGCAAACTGCTCGAGAAGCAGAAAGAGGGCAAGAAGCGGATGAAGACCATCGGCCGCGTCGAGGTCCCGCAGGAGGCCTTCGTGGCCGCGCTCTCCACCGACGCGGTGGGTGACAAGCCGAAGGGGAAGTGATGGGCGACGGGCAGACCGGGAGCGGGAGACGATGACCGCAGCACAGGGCGCCAATCCGGTACTGGCGCAAAGCGGCCTGCCCTACGACCTCCCCGACTTCGCGTCGATCTCCGACGACGACTTCCTGCCGGCGTTCACCGAGGCCATGGCGTCGCATGTGGCCGAGGTGCAGGCGATCGCGGCCGATCCCGCGGCGCCCACCTTCACCAACACGATCGAAGCCCTGGAGTTGTCGGGGCGCGACCTGGCCTGCGCGTCGGGGATCTTCTTCAACCTCGTCGGACCCGACACGAACCCCAGACGCAACGCGATCTCCCAGGAGCTGTCGACGCTCCTGACCGATCACTCGAACACGATCGCAATGAATCCGGTTCTCTTCGAACGGATCTCCGACCTCCACTCGCGCGCCGACGAACTCGATCTCACCGAAGCCCAGCGCCGGCTGCTCGACAAGCGGTACCGGGAATCGGTCCGCGCCGGAGCCGGACTCGACCCCGACGCACAGGGTGAGATGCGGGAGATCGCTTCCCGCCTGGCCTATCTCACGACGACGTTCTCCCAGAAGATCCTCGACGACACCAACGACTCGGCGGTGCTCGTCGACGATGCCGCCGAACTGGACGGTCTGTCGGCCGGACAGATCGCCGCCGCCCGCCGTGCCGCCGGCGAGGCCGGGCACGACAGCGGATACCTCCTCACGCTCGAACTGCCGACGAGTCAGTCGGTGCTCACCGAAGTGACGAATGCCGATGTGCGCCGGCGGGTGTTCGACGCGTCGGTGGGGCGGTGCGCCCGAGGCAACGAACACGACACCCGGGAACTGGTCCTCGAGATCGTCCGCCTGCGGGCACGCCGAGCAGAGATGCTCGGCTACCGGGACCACGCCGAATACGTGATCGCCGAGCAGACGGCGCCGGACCCGGGGGCCGTCGACGACATGCTGCGCGAGCTCAACTCCTCGGCCATGCGTGCCGGTGGCCGCGAACTCACCCGGCTCACCGAGTTCGCGGGTGACGCGCCGATCGGCCCCGCCGATCTCACCTTCTGGCTCGATCGGGAGAAGCGGTCGCACTCGGCGGTGCCGCTCGACGACTTCGCGAACTATTGCGAACTGGACGCGGTGCTGACCAGGGGTGTCTTCTTCGCCGCGAACAAGCTGTACGGCCTCAGCTTTCGGGAGATCACCGATCTCCCGCTGTACCACCCGGATGTGCGCGCCTGGGAGGTACGCGACGACGCGGGCGTCGGTATCGGGCTCTTCCTCGGCGACTTCTTCGCCCGACCGTCGAAACGCGGCGGGGCGTGGATGAACAACATCGTCGACCAGTCGTCGGTCCTGCACACCCAGCCGATCATCGTGAACGTGCTGAACCTGACCAAACCCGATGCCGGACAACCGTGTCTGCTCACGATGGATCAGCTCACCACGCTCTTCCACGAGTTCGGGCACGCCCTGCACGGGTTGCTGTCGTCGGTCGACTACCCGTCGCAATCCGGGACGTCGGTACCGCGGGACTTCGTCGAGTTCCCGTCGCAGGTGAACGAGATGTGGGCGCTGCACCCGGACGTGCTGGCGAACTATGCCCGGCATCACGAGACCGGAGAGCCGATCCCGGCCGAGCTCGCCGATGCGGCGCGGGAGTCGGCGGGAGCCGAGTCCGCGCACGGCACCATCGAATACCTCGCCGCATCCTCGCTGGACCTGGCCTGGCACCGGTTGTCGGTGGCGGAGGCCGAGGCGGTGGCCGATGTCGAGGCCTTCGAGGCGCGGGCGCTCACCGACGCGGGCCTGCACACCGAACTGATCCCGCCGCGCTACCGGAGCTCGTACTTCAACCACATCTTCGGTGGCGGCTACTCCGCCGGCTACTACAGCTACATCTGGTCGGAGGTACTCGACGCCGAGACCGAGCAATGGTTCCTTGCCGAGGGCGGGCTGCGTCGCGAGAACGGCCGCCGGTTCGCCGACGCCACTCTCTCCCGCGGCGACAGCGTGGATCCGCTTGTCGCACATGAGGGCCTGATCGGTCGCCGGCCGCGTATCGAACCGCTGCTGCGGCGCCGGGGGCTCGCGGCCTGATCGGGTCCCGGTCATGACGACGACGCGCACCCCGCGCCGGGACCTGTCGGCGTTCGCGGTGCTGAGCATCGTGACCGCGATCGTCGTGATCGGTCTCAAACTAATCGCCTGGCGGGTCACCGGCTCGGTCGGTCTGCTCTCCGACGCGCTGGAGTCCACCGTCAACCTCGTTGCGGCGATCGGTGCGTTCGTCGCGCTGCGGGTGGCGGCGAAGCCACCGGACCGGAGCCACAACTTCGGGCACACCAAGGCGGAATACCTCTCGGCGGTGTTCGAGGGGGTGATGATCGTCGTCGCGGCGGTCGTCATCGTCGCGACGGCCGTCGACCGCCTGCTCCACCCGGAGGAACTGGACGAAGTCGGCATGGGACTGGCGATCTCGGTGGGCGCGACGGTGGTCAACGCGGTCGTCGGCTGGGTGCTCATCCGCGCCGGTCGACGTCATCGGTCGCTGACCCTCGAAGCCGACGGCCGGCATCTCATGACCGACGTGTGGACGACGGCCGGCGTGGTGGTCGGTGTGTTCCTGGTCGCCGTGACCGGCTGGCTGCCGCTCGACCCGCTGATCGCCATCGCGGTGGCTGCCAACATCCTCGTCGTGGGCGGACGGTTGGTCTGGCGATCCGGTGCGGGACTGATGGACTCGGCGCTGCCCGACGACCTGCGCGCCGCGATCGACGCCGTCCTCGCGCGTCACCGCGCCGACCGGATCGACTTCCACGACGTCCGCACGCGGGAGGCCGGCCACGAACGGTTCGTCCAGTTGCACATGCTCGTCCCCGGTGACTGGTCGGTGCAGCGCGCGCACGATCTGGCCGAGACGATCGAGGACGAACTCCGCGCCGCGGTCGACGATCTCACCGTGACCCTGCATGTCGAACCGATCAACGACCCACGCGCCTACGAGGACTGGCGGTTGGACTGAGCGCGTTTCGGCTCGTCGCGCTCAGTGATTCGCCGGCTGGAAGGTGGCCTGGTGGGCGGCTTCCTCGGCGCGGATCACATGCATCACCGCGTTGATGAGGGCGAGGTGGGTGAACGCCTGCGGGAAGTTGCCGAGGTGCTGTCCGGTCTTGGCGTCGATCTCCTCGGCGTACAGCTTGAGCGGGCTCGAGTAGGACAGCAGTCGTTCACACAGCGTCTTCGCCCGTGGCAGTTCGCCGATCTCGACGAGGGCCGACACCAGCCAGAACGAGCAGATGGTGAACGTACCCTCTTCGCCGCTGAGGCCGTCGTCGGTCTCCTCGACCCGGTAGCGGAGCACCAGTTCGTTCTCGGTGAGTTCGTCGGCGATCGCGAGAACCGTTGCGCGCACCCGGGGGTCGTCCGGCGGCAGGAATCGCAGCAGCGGGACGAGTAGTAACGAGGCATCGAGCGCGTCGTCGCCGTAACGCTGGGTGAACACCCCGCGCTCGTTGACCCCGTGCGCCAGGACGTCGGCCTTGATCTCCTCCGCGATCGCGGCCCACTCGCGCGCGTGGGCCTGCTCGCCGTGCATCGTCGCGAGGCGTGACCCGCGGTCGAGGGCGACCCAGCACATGACCTTCGAGGACGTGAAATGCTGCGGCTCCCCGCGCACCTCCCAGATGCCGCGGTCGGGATCCTTCCAGTGCTTGATCGCTTCTTCGACCTGGGCCTTCAGCACGGGCCACAACGTCTCCGGCACCGCTTCGTGCGACTTGATGTTGAGGTACACCGAGTCGAGCATCGTGCCCCAGATGTCGTGCTGTGCCTGGTTGTACGCGCCGTTGCCGATACGGACCGGCCGGGCGCCGTCGTAGCCCGAGAGATGGGTCAGCTCTTCCTCTTCCAGGGTGCGTTCGCCGCCGACGCCGTACATCACCTGCAGCGGATGACGTTCCCCGTTGGTGATGCCCGAGACATCGGCGATGAAGGAGAAGAAGTCGTCGGCCTCGCGGTCGAGACCGAGCGTGTACAGACCCCACAGGGCGAAGGTCGAGTCCCGCACCCACGCATAGCGGTAGTCCCAGTTGCGCTCGCCCTGAGGCGTTTCCGGCAGCGACGTGGTCGCGGCGGCGAGCAGCGCGCCGGTCGGGGAGTAGGTGAGTCCCTTCAGCGTGAGGGCCGAACGCTGCAGATGTGAGCGCCACGGATGATCGGGGAAGCTGCCGATGTTGATCCACTGCCGCCACGACTCGCTTGTCGCCCACATCTTCTGGGCGGCTTCCTCGAAGTTCTGCGGCGCCGGCTGCCGGGACCAGCTGAGTGCGACGAAGCGGTTGTCGCCTTCGACGAGCCGGGTACGTGCCCGCGCTTCGCGACCCTCCAGACCCAGCCGGAGGTCCGTGGTGAGTTTCAAGGTGGGCGTGTCGGCATCGGTGTCCTTGGCGGTCGCGATCGCCTCGCCGTAGGCCGGGCCCGAGTACTCCCACTTCGTCGTCCCGCGGTGGTAGTCGAAGGCGGGTTCGCAACTCATGTGCAGTTCGACGGTGCCGGACACGCAGCGCACGGTGCGCAGCAGGATGTGCTCGGCGTCCCAGTCGGTGGGCGTCCGGCGGTGCGTCTTCGAACGACGTTCGTTGTCGTGCCACGGACCCATGACCAGTGCGTCACGGACGATGATCCAACCGGTGTCGGTCTGCCAGGTGGTCTCGACCATCAGGCTGCCGGGCAGGTAGCGCCGATCCACCGGGACGTTCACGCCGTAGGGCGCCAGTCGGAAGTGGCCGGCACTACGGTCGAGGATGGCGCCGAAGACGCTCGGTGAATCGGGCCGGGGTATGCACATCCACTCGACGGAGCCGTTGCGCGCGATGAGACAGTTGGTCTCGGTGTCGGACAGGAACGCGTAGTCGCCGATCGGCGGGAAGGCGCTCGTGTGCGACGGAGCCGGAGGAGCCGCCGGGGAGACGTCGGCCGCGGTCCCGGATGCCCGCGGCGGCACGGTCGGCAGGGACGTTACGGTGGAGTCATCTGCGACAGACATGAGTTCCATCATCGCGACGGGTTCTCGCCGACGCCACTCGGCTCCCGTGAGGGAGACAGTGGCGGTGATCACGGACTCGGAGCGACGCAGACGCCGCGGACGGATATACGGCTGCCCGCGGGAACGAATGCACAGATGACGGGGTGATGAGGTGTCGGCGTTCTTCGACTGGTGGGACAGCGTGGAGGAGTGGCTCACGGGCCTGTCCTTCGTGCCCCAGTTGCTGGTGACCGTCGCCGTCGTGATCCCGGTGGCGATCCTCATCGCCTACGTGCTCAGTTTGCTGGTCGACGCCGCTGCCACGCTGGTCGACCGACGCCGCTTCGCTGACGACGACGGGACCGGATTGTGAAGAAGATACTGCGCTCGCCGGTCACCTTCGCGCTGCTGGCGCTGCTGGTCCTGGTCATCATCGCCTGGCTTGTCACGGGCTGAGCGTCATCCGCTTCGCGGCTTGTTTCTCATGCTCCCTGAGGTGCGAGCGAAGCGAGCCACGAAGGGGGTGGTGACGTGCCTCGCCCGCCCTTCGTGGCTCGTCGACCTCGACGCGCTCCTTCGTCGCTTGCTCGGCCCGGCGGCTTGCGCTCCTCGCACCTCAGGGAGCAGGGGCTGGGACCTGAGGGTCCCCTCAAGGAGCGGGGTGGTACCCAGCGGGCACCACTCGTTGATCCGCCGCCGTGCGGTAGAGCGACCCGATCGCCTCGATGACGTCCGGATGGGTGCCGAGGGGACCGGCGACGAGGGTGTCGTCGACCAGGGCGTCGAGCGCCGACTCGACCCGCTCGGTGAGCAGTCCGGCCGACAGGAAGTACGGACTCACCGCGATACGTCGGGCACCGCCGGCGCGGAGTCGGCGCACGGCCGAGACGACGGCGCGATCGTGCGGCCCCAGCTTGGTCGCGAAGACCACCTCGACCGGACGGTGGAGCCGTGTCGACAGTTCGATCGCCCGTAGGCGCACCGAACGATCGGCGGCCGGGTCGGAGGACCCGACCGCGGACAGGATCACACCGTCGTGCGGGCCGAGGCCGGCCTCGATCAGACGGTCCGCCAGTGCCCCGGCCAACGACCGGGTCCCCATGACGTCGGTCTGCCGGGCGGTCGGTCGTCGCGACGCGATGATCGACGGTAGGTCGATCTTGTGGTGGTACCCCGCCGACAGCAGCATCGGTACGACGACCGGACCGTGGTGCGTCGAATGCGCCCCGTCGAGCTGTCCGAGAACGTCGCCCACGAGTGGCTCGTCGAGGTCGAGATAGGAAAGCACCACCTCGACACCGGGCAGGCTCGACGCGACGGCGTTCCGCACACGGCGCGCGGTCGCGCCGAAGCGCGGATCGCGACTGCCGTGTGCGGCGAGGACGAGAGTCGGTGTCACACCAACTCTTTGAGATGGAGCGGCGCCAAGGCGTCGCCCACGAGGCCCGCGGCCAGCGTGTTCCCGCCCTGCGGGTCGATGACCAGGAAGCTGCCCGACTCCCGGTTGACCTGGTAGTCGTCGGCCGGGATCGGCTCGGCGGTCTGCACCGAGATCCGCACGATCTGGTTGAGCTCCACCGATTCCGGAGCCTCCACCAGGGCGAGGTTCTGCTCGTCGAACAGCGCGTCGAGGGCGCCGACGATCGCCTGGGTGGTCTTGGTGCCGTGCTTGAGGAGCAGGCGAGCGCCCGGGCGCAGCGGCTTCTCGGCGAGCCAACAGACCGTTGCGCTGAACTGCTGCAACGGTTCCGGGGCGTCAGCGGCGGCGGCGATGAGGTCGCCGCGCGAGATGTCGACGTCGTCTGCCAGCAGAATCGTGACACTGCGTCCGGTGTGCGCGGTGGGCAATTCGCCGTCGGCGGTGTCGATCTGGCTGACGGTGGTCCGCTGCCCCGACGGCAGGACGACCACCTCGTCGCCGACGGAGACCCGGCCGGCGGCGATCTGACCCGCGTAACCACGGTAGTCGGGGTGTTCCGGCGTGCGGGGACGGATGACGTACTGGACCGGGAACCGCAGGCCGACGTCGTTGCGCTCCACCAGATTGGGCACGGTCTCGAGATGCTCGATGAGTGTCGGCCCGTCGTAGAAGGCGGTGGTCTCCGAGCGGTGCGCCACGTTGTCGCCGTGCAGCGCCGACACCGGGATCGCGGTGACCTGCTCGGCGGACCAACCCAGCGACCGGGTGAGATCGGCGAATTCAGCGGAGATCTCGGCGAACACCGACGCCTGATCGGTGACGAGGTCGATCTTGTTGACCGCGAGCACCAGCTGGGGCACGCCGAGCAGTGCCATCACCGCGGCGTGGCGGCGGGTCTGGGCGACGACGCCGGTGCGGGCGTCGACGAGCAGTATCACCAGTTGCGCAGTCGACGCACCCGACACCGTGTTGCGGGTGTACTGGACGTGCCCGGGGGTGTCGGCGAGCACGAACGAGCGCGCGGGAGTTGCGAAGTAGCGGTAGGCGACATCGATGGTGATGCCCTGTTCGCGCTCGGCCCGCAGCCCGTCGACGAGCAGCGACAGGTCCGGGGTGTCGAGACCGCGGTCCACAGAAGCCTTCGTGACCGCGTCGATCTGGTCGGCCAGAACGGATTTCGTGTCGTACAGCAGGCGGCCCACGAGCGTGGACTTACCGTCGTCGACGCTGCCCGCGGTCGCGATGCGGAGGAGATCAGGAGCGTGCTTCATCAGAAATATCCTTCGCGCTTACGGTCTTCCATGGCTGCCTCGGAGACCCGGTCGTCGCCACGGGTGGCGCCACGTTCGGTCAGCCGCGACGCCGCGACCTCGGCGAGCACGGCCTCGTTGTCCGTGGCGTCGGAGAGGACCGCGCCGGTCGAGGAGCCGTCGCCGACGGTGCGGTAGCGCACCGAGAGTCGCTGCACCTCTTCGCCTTCGCGGGGACCGCCCCAGACTCCCGAGGTCATCCACATGCCGTCGCGCTGGTAGACCTCGCGCTCATGGGCGTAGTAGATCGACGGGAGGAGCACCTGCTCGCGAGCGATGTAGCGCCAGATGTCGAGCTCGGTCCAGTTCGACAGCGGGAACACCCGCACGTGCTCACCCGGGGCGTGGCGGCCGTTGTAGAGGTTCCACAGCTCGGGGCGCTGTCGCTTCGGGTCCCACTGGCCGAAGGCGTTGCGCAGCGAGAAGATCCGCTCCTTGGCGCGCGACCGCTCCTCGTCGCGCCGACCGCCGCCGAACACCGCGTCGAAACGGTTCTCGGTGATCGCGTCGAGCAGGGGGATGGTCTGCAGCGGGTTGCGGACCCCGTCGGGGCGCTCGGTGAGCCGGCCGTCCGCGAGGTAGTCCTCCACCCTGGCCACGTGCAGCCGCAGGTTGTGCCGTTCCACGACCTGGTCACGGAACTCGAGGACCTCGGGCAGGTTGTGCCCGGTGTCGACGTGCAGCAGCGAGAAGGGCAGGGGCGCAGGCCAGAACGCCTTGAGCGCGACGTGCAGGAGCACGGTGGAGTCCTTGCCGCCGGAGAACAGGATCACCGGCCGCTCGAACTCTCCCGCGACCTCGCGGAAGATGTGGATCGCCTCGGACTCCAGGGCGTCGAGTGTGGTGAACTCGTCGGCCTCCGCGGCGGCGCCGCTCGTCTGGGCAGCGGCGGCGCCGCTCGTCGCCGGAACGGACGGTGTTTCGGTCACGGTCATGCGTGCAGCCCACATTCTGTCTTGGCGCGACCGGCCCAGCGGCCGCTGCGCGGATCGGATCCGGGTTCGGGTTTGGCGGTGCACGGTGCGCACCCGATCGAGGGATATCCCTCGTCGACGAGCGGATTCACCAGCACGCCGTTGGTGTCGATGTAGTCCTGCATCGTCTCGTCGGACCAGGCCGCGATCGGGTTGATCTTTACCAGTCCGAAGCCCTCGTCGAAGGAGATGAGCGGCGCGTTGGCCCGAGTCGGTGCCTCCACACGACGGATGCCCGTGATCCACGCGTCGTACCCGGCGAGTCCGGCCTTGAGCGGCACGACTTTCCGCAGTCGGCAGCATTCGCCCGGGTCGCGGGCGAAGAGGTTGCGGCCCAACAGTTCGTCCTGCTCGGCGACGCTGTGCTCGGGGGTCAGGTTCACCATCTCCACGCCCGGTCGAGCGAAGCGAGGGGCAGAATGGTTATACACCTGCTCGACGGCGTCGCGGGTGCCGATGGTCTCGGCGAAGTGGTATCCGGTGTCGAGGAAGAGCACCTTGACCGGGTCGCCGTCGAGCAACTCACGGTCGATGTTCTTCACGGCGAGGTCGACCAGGGCCGCGTCCTGCATGTTCGACGCGACGACGAAGTTGGTGCCGAAGGTCTGCGCGGTCCAGCGGATCAATTCCTCCGGGGTGGCGTCGGAACCGAGGTCCGCAGCACCCTTCTCGGCGATGTCCCGCAGCTGGTCCTCGCTGAAGCGCCGGCCCGTACGGGTGGTGGTCTCGATGGTCATCGCAGCGCCTCCTCATCGGCACGAACGGCCCACTGCGCGAACCGTTCACCCTCTTCGCGTTGGTCGACGAAGTTGCGGACCACGCGCTCGATGTAGTCGCCCAGTTCGGTACCCAGCACCTTGTGCTGGCGCAACTTGCGACCGAAACCCGAGTCCAGGCCCAGGCTGCCGCCGAGGTGGACCTGGAAGCCGTCGGTCTGGTTGCCGTCGGCGTCCTCGACGAGCTGTCCCTTGAAGCCGATGTCGGCGATCTGCGACCGTCCGCAGGAGTTGGGGCAGCCGTTGATGTTCACCGTGATCGGCACGTCGAGCTTCGCGTTGATGTCGGCCAGCCGCTCGTCCAGTTCCGGGGCGAGGACCTGCGAGCGCTTGCGGGTCTCGGTGAACGACAGCTTGCAGAACTCGATGCCGCTGCACGCCAGCAGGTTCCGGCGCCACCGCGTGGGCCGGCCGTGCAGGCCGAGCGGCTTGAGCTCGTCGATCAGCCACTCGACCTTGTCGTCGGGGACGTCGAGGACGATCAGCTTCTGGTACGGGGTGAAGCGCACACGGTCGGAACCGGCCGCGGCGACCGCGTCGGCGGTCTTGGTCAGGATCGTGCCCGAGACGCGACCGGCGATGGGGGAGAAGCCGATCGCGTTGAGTCCGTTGCTCAGCTTCTGCACACCGATGTGGTCGATCGGACGCTCCGGCTTTTCCGGCGCCGGGCCGTCGATCAGCTTGCGCCCCAGGTATTCGTCCTCGAGCACCTGGCGGAACTTCTCGATGCCCCAGTCCTTGATGAGGAACTTCAGCCGCGCCTTGGCGCGCAGACGCCGGTACCCGTAGTCGCGGAAGATCGAGACCACGGCCTCCCAGACGTCGGGCACCTCGTCGAGCGGCACCCAGGCGCCGACGCGCTGGGCGAGCATCGGGTTGGTGGACAATCCGCCGCCGACCCAGAGGTCCAGTCCGGGGCCGTGCTCGGGATGCACGACGCCGACGAACGCGACGTCGTTGATCTCGTGGACCACGTCCTGCTGGCCCGAGATCGCGGTCTTGAACTTGCGCGGCAGGTTCGAGTACTTCGGGTCGCCGATGTAGCGGCGGACGATTTCGTCGATGGCCGGGGTAGGGTCGAGGACCTCGTCGAGGGACTCGCCGGCGAGAGGCGAACCCAGCACGACGCGGGGGCAGTCGCCGCAGGCCTCGGTGGTCTGCAGCCCCACGCCCTCGAGGCGCTCCCAGATGGTCGGGACGTCCTCGATGCGGATCCAGTGGTACTGGACGTTCTCCCGGTCGGAGAGGTCGGCGGTGTCGCGGGCGAACTCGGTGGAGATCTCACCGAGGGTGCGCAGCTGAGCAACGTTGAGCGCACCGCCGTCGCAGCGCACCCGCATCATGAAGTGGCTGTCCTCGAGGATGTCGATGTTCTCGTCGCCGGTCCAGGTGCCGTCGTAACCCTCGGCGCGCTGGGTGTAGAGACCCCACCAGCGCATCCGGCCGCGCAGGTCCTGTTTGTCGATCGAGTCGAAACCCTGCTTGGAATAGATGTTCTCGATGCGCGCACGCACGTTGAGCGGGTTGTCGTCCTTCTTGACCTGCTCGTTGGGGTTCAGCGGCTCGCGATAACCGAGCTTCCACTGACCCTCGGCGCGGCGCTTGGTCGGACGAGCCTTGCGGGCCGGGCGCGCGGGCTTCGCGGCGGCCGGCTCTGCAGCGGCAGCGTCGTTCGGTGCACCCGGACCGGAAGCGGCGGGGGCGTCGGTGGTGGACGTCATGAACTCTCCTGTGCCGGCGCACAGGGCCGGCGTTCGTTGCACGAGTTACGGGCTGAAACGTGCCGGCATCCCCAGGGAATCGGGGACAAATCGGGGCCGAGACGTCGCTAGATGCGACAGAAAGCGCTGTTGACGCGCTTGAGATCAATGTGGCGTCGAGCTGCGAGCCACACCCCGGGGAAAATCACGCGGTCCATAGTGCCACGCTCCCTATCGGCTCGTCTACTTGGGGTTATTTTCCATCATGATGATGGAAACCAGGCCGGCCTCCACGCCTGCCTGCGCCGCACAACGCCGTCGAGTACTGCGCTGTTCCCGATCTGGGCGACGATTTCCGTCCACGTCGCCGCGATCGGCATCATGGAACGGTGAACGTCGACACCACCACCATCGCAGCCGACCTGGTCGCCGCTGCGTGCCGCGAGGTCGACACGGACGTACCACTCGCGCTGTACCTGCACGTCCCGTTCTGCGCGACCCGGTGTGGGTACTGCGACTTCAACACCTATACGGCGGGCGAACTCGGTTCGTCGTCGTCGCCGGAATCGTGGCAGCACGCGGTCGCCCGCGAACTCGAGGCGGCGTCGCGGATGCTGGCCCCCGGCCGGCCGGTCTCGACGATCTTCGTCGGCGGGGGCACGCCGTCGCTGCTCGGCGGCGACGGCCTCACACGACTCCTCGACGCCGTCCGGGTCCACTTCGACCTGTCCGACGACGTCGAGATCACCACCGAGTCGAATCCGGAGTCGACCTCGCCGGAGTTCTTCGACGACCTCCGCTCCGCCGGTTTCACCCGCATCTCGCTCGGCATGCAGTCGGCCGCCGCACACGTGCTCCGGCTGCTCGATCGCACGCACACCCCGGGTCGGGCGGTTGCGGCCGCCAGGGAGGCACGAGCGGCCGGGTTCGACCACGTCAACCTCGACCTGATCTACGGCACGCCCGGCGAGACCGACGCCGACCTGCACGCCACCGTTGATGCGGTGCTCGACGCCGGGGTCGACCATGTGTCGGCCTACGCGCTGATCGTCGAGGACGGCACCGCGCTCGCCCGCCGCATCCGGCGCGGGGAGATGCCAGCACCCGACGACGACGTCCTCGCCGACCGCTATCAGATCCTCGACCGTCGTCTGCGTGCGGACGGACTCGACTGGTACGAGGTGTCGAACTGGGCGCGCGGCGAGAAGTCGGTGTGTCGTCACAACATCGCCTACTGGCACAGCAACGACTGGTGGGGCATCGGTCCGGGGGCGCATTCCCACGTCGCCGGCGTGCGCTGGCTGAACGCCAAACATCCTGCGCGCTATGCGAAGTCGCTGGCGGACGGGGTCTTGCCGATCGCTTCGGCAGAACAGCTGACCCCCGAGGACCGGCACCTCGAGGCCGTCATGCTGACCACCCGGTGCCGCAGCGGACTGCCGCGCGACCTCCTCGACGACGCCGAGACCGCGCATGCCGAACAGCTCCGGGCCGCCGGACTGCTCACCGCGGCCGACGACGCCTACGTGCTCACCGACGCGGGTCGGTTGCTGGCCGACGGCGTGATCCGCCGCGTGCTCTGGGGCTGACGCGGGGCCGGTTGTCGGCCTACCAGCTCTGATCGGGGCGAGGCGGACTCGTCCAGCCCGTCGATCGCGCACCGCGCCGATGCGCACCGGGGCCGTCGGGCGTGGTCGGGGGCCGGCGCGCCGGGATCTCGGCGGTGTCTTGGAGTTGCTCGTCGAGGGGTTTGGCCGCGTCGGACAGGTCCAGGGCGTCGAGGTCGAGGGTGCGGGCGTGGATGATGTGGCGGTTGCGCAATGCCGACCGGACGGCGCGATGCAGGCCGTCCTCCAGATAGAGCTCGCCCTCCCACCGCACGACGTGGGCGAACAGGTCGCCGTAGAAGGTGGAGTCCTCGCTGAGGAGCTTGTCCAAGGCGAGGACCTTGGTGATCGGCGTCAGCTGGTCGAGCCGGAGTTGCCGCGGCGGGATCTTGGCCCAGCCACGCGTCGACAGCCCGTGGTCGGGATAGGGCTTGCCCTCCCGCACCCCCTTGAAGATCATGCGAACTCCTCCGACGCCCGTGCCTCGACGATTGCTGATCTGCGACGACGCGTCGACGGTCAGTGCGCGACACCACGCCGTGGCACGGTGATCGCGATCCCATTTCGTACTATGGAACGCACCCAACTGTATGGCAGGGGATCCGAGTCAGGAGGTGTGCCGCGTGTCTACCACCGATGATCGTCGCTTCGAGATCTTGCGGGCGATCGTGACCGACTACGTCGACACACAGGAACCGATCGGTTCGAAGGCGCTCGTGGAGCGACACCAGCTGGGGGTGTCGAGTGCCACCGTCCGCAACGACATGGCGGTCCTGGAGGCCGAGGGATACATCACCCAGCCGCACACCAGCTCCGGCCGGGTACCCACCGACAAGGGCTACCGGATGTTCGTCGACCGGATCAGCGAGATCAAGCCGCTGTCGGCCGCCGAGCGCCGGGCGATCCTCTCGGTGCTCGACTCCGGCGTCGACCTCGACGACGTGCTCCGGCGCTCGGTGCGGCTCCTCGCCCAGCTGACGAGACAGGTCGCGGTCATCCAGTACCCGGTGCTGTCGGCGGCGACCGTGCGTCACCTCGAGGTCGTCACCCTGTCTCCGTCGCGTCTGCTGCTGGTCGTCATCGTCGACAACGGCCGGGTCGAACAGCGCATGGTGGCGCTGAGCGAAGACCACGACGAGGACGAGATCGCCCGGTTGCGCGATCTGTTCTCGGCCGCACTGCACGGCAAACGGCTCGAAGCCGCGTCGGCCGCGGTCGCCGAGCTCGCCAACTCCGCGCCCGAGGATCTGCGCGGTGCGGTCCTCAACATCGCCACCGTGCTGGTGGAGACCCTCGTCGAACGCGGTGACGATCGGCTGGTGCTGGGCGGCACGTCGAACCTCGCGCGGTCGGCGGCCGACTTCACCCCCGTCGTCGGCGGGATGGACACCGTTCTCGAGGCGCTCGAGGAGCAGGTGGTGGTGCTCAAGATCTTGGCGACGACCCAGGACATGGGCCAGGTCACGGTGCAGATCGGCGAGGAGACCCGGACCGAGAACCTGCGTGGGACCTCGGTCGTGTCGACAGGGTACGGTGCTTCGGGAACCGTGTTCGGCGGCGTCGGTGTGCTCGGCCCCACACGGATGGACTATCCGGGAACCATCGCCTCGGTGGCGGCCGTTGCCAAGTACATCGGCGAGGTGCTCGCCGAACGATGATCGCTGTTTCTCCATGATCGCTGTCGGGCACACCGCAGCGTCGACGGCGGCCGCTCGCGAAGAGGAGCCGGGACGACGGCGGGGACGGCCGGTCCCCGCGCGAGTCGCGCGATCGTGAGAGCACCCGCCGCCAGGCACCAACTGAGACCGAAGGATCACTACAACCGTGGCACGTGACTACTACGCAATCCTGGGAGTGGCGAAGGGCGCCAGTGATCAGGAGCTCAAGCGCGCCTACCGCAAGAAGGCGCGGGAGCTGCACCCCGACGTCAACCCGGGCAAAGAAGACGAGTTCAAAGAGGTCAGCACCGCCTACGAGGTGCTGACCGATCCGGAGAAGCGTCGCATCGTCGACGCCGGCGGCGATCCGCTGGCCGGCGCCGGTGCGGGCGGCTTCGGCGGTTTCGGTGGCGGCGGCGGGGGATTCGGCGACGTCTTCGAGGCGTTCTTCGGCAATGGCGGTGCCTTCGGCGGCGGTGGCGGGGGCTTCGGCTCGGGCCGCGGACCCAAGTCCCGTGTCCAGCCGGGTGAGCCGGCGCTGGTGAACGTGACCCTGGATCTCGCCGAGTGCGCCAAGGGGGTCGCCAAGGAGATCACCGTCGACACCGCGATCCTCTGCGACGTGTGTACCGGCTCGGGAACCAACGGCGACAGCAAGCCGGTCACCTGCGACATCTGCAAGGGCGCCGGGGAGATCCAGTCGGTGCAGCGCTCCTTCCTCGGGCAGGTCATGACCGTGCGCGAGTGCCCGACCTGCCACGGCGTCGGCGAGGTCATCCCCGACCCCTGCCACAAGTGCGGCGGCGACGGACGCTACCGCTCGCGACGCACGATGACCGTGCGCATCCCGGCCGGAATCGAGAACGGCATGCGGGTTCGCCTCACCGGTCAGGGTGAGGTGGGTCTCGGCGGCGGCCCCGCCGGCGATCTGTACGTCGAGGTCGCCGAACGGCCGCACGAGGTGTTCCTGCGCGACAAGGACGACCTGCACTGCACCGTCAAGGTCCCGATGGCCGACGCCGCGCTCGGTGCCGAGTTCGAGGTGGAGACGATTCTCGGCGATCCGGTCACCGTGACGGTCGCGCCCGGCACGCAGCCGGGCCAGATCGTGAAGCTGCGCGGGCAGGGCATGCCGCACGTCAGTTCCGGTGTGCGCGGCACCATGCACGTCCACCTCGACGTTGTCGTGCCGACCAGACTCGATGCGGCGCAGACCGAAGCACTGAAGAAGTACCGCAAGATCGCCGCCGACGAGATCGAGGTCGTCAACACCTCGGCGGCCGCGGCGCCCGGCGGCCTCTTCTCGCGGCTGCGCAACGCGTTCGCCGGGAAGTAGGCACCTGGTGTCCGCGGCGGCGATCTCCGAGTGGATGTTCGCGTTCGGGACGGCGGGTACGCGGTGAGTCCACCGCTGTTCTGGGCGGACTCCGTGCCCGCGCCCGGCGCTGACCTGATCCTGAGCGGCGCCGAGGGTCGTCACGCGGTCACCGTCGCCCGGCTGGGCGTCGGCGAACGGATCCTCGTCGGCGACGGCGCCGGCTCGGTCGGCGGTTGCGAGATCCGGGAGATCACCGCCAAGGACACACTGGTGGCGACCGTCCACGACCTCGCGTTCGAGGCTCGCCCGACCCCGCAGGTGACCGTGGTGCAGGCGCTCCCGAAGTCGGAGCGGTCCGAGCTCGCGGTCGACCTCGCCACCGAGGCCGGCGCCGACGTCATCGTGCCGTGGCAGGCGCTGCGGTGCGTGTCGCGGTGGACGGGCAAGGCGGACAAGGGCGTTGCCAAATGGCGGGCCGCGGCCTCGGCAGCTGCCAAACAGAGCCGTCGACCATGGATTCCGGAGATCACCGACCTCGCGACCACCATCGACGTCCGGGCCCGCTGCGCGGACGTCGTGGCGCGGGGAGGGGTCGTCGCCGTCCTGCACGAGGAAGCCGCGCAACCCCTGGCCCGGCTACCCCTCGCCGACGCCACCGAGATCCTGCTCGTGGTCGGGCCCGAGGGCGGACTCGATGCCGGCGAGGTCGCCGACCTGACCGCGCTCGGTGCGCACTCGGTCGTGCTCGGCCCCGAGGTGTTGCGTACGTCGACGGCCGCCGCGGTGGCCCTCGGCGCGATCGGGGTGCTCACCCGCCGGTGGGCCCGATGAGTGTCGTCGGACGCCGTCCGGTGCGTCGGACCAAGATCGAATACGGCTCTGCGCCTTCCCAATTCGGGCACCTGTACGTGCCTTCCGAGGGGCTCGGCGCCGCGACGCCGACGCGGCTCGTGGTGCTCGTCCACGGCGGGTCCTGGTCTGTCGAGTTCGGGTCGACGACCCAGACCGCGATCGCCCGGATGCTCGCCGAACGCGGGGCGGCGGTGTGGAACATCGAGTACCGCCGGGTGGGCGAAGAGGGCGGCGGGTGGCCGAACACCGGCCGGGATGTCCTCGACGCGCTCGGTGCCCTGGACGGTCCCGTCCGTGACCTGCTCCCGCCCGGCGCTGTCGACTTCGCCTCGACCGCGGTCGTCGGGCATTCCGCGGGTGGTCAGCTCGCGGTCTGGGCCGTCGGTCAGCTCGGAGCCCGGACCGCCACGGCCACCATCACCACCGTGATCGCCCAGGCGGCCGTGCTCGACACCGTCGGTGCAGCGGACCGGGAGTCGGTGCGGGCGTTCATGGGTCGGCCGTTCAGCGAGTCGCCGCGCCGCTACTCCGACGCCTCACCACTGCTGGCACCGGTGGTCGACGCCCACGTCGTCGCGATCCACGGCGACGCCGATGACCTGATCCCGGTCGAGTCCAGCCGCCGGTACGTCGACGCCGCGATCGCACGCGGACAGTCCGCCGAACTCATCGTCGTCCCCGGTGAGGGGCACGACGCCTTCGTCGAACCGCGCAGCGTCGGCACGCGACAGACGATCCGCGTGCTCGGGATCTGACGGAAATATTGCCTGCTGATCGGCTGTTGCACCGCGATACACTGACCACACCCCTGCCGCCGCGACCGCGTCGGCCGGGGGCGCCGCATCCAGAACCGAACATCCATCCGGACCAGAACACCAGGAGTGATTTCATACGTGAGTGACGACAACCCCGACCAGAGCGGGCAATCCAGCCGTACGCAGCCGCGCCGGTCTGGGGTCACATCCACTGTCGAAGTCTCTCCCGGAGTCGTGTTCGGGCTGCTCGGCGCGAGTGACGTCAACCTGCGTACCCTCGAGCAGCTCCTGCCCGCCGACAT
The DNA here is from genome assembly GCF_001418765.1 of Gordonia sp. HS-NH1. Classification (NCBI taxonomy): domain Bacteria; kingdom Bacillati; phylum Actinomycetota; class Actinomycetes; order Mycobacteriales; family Gordoniaceae; genus Gordonia; species Gordonia sp. HS-NH1. Next base: position 57,894 of record NZ_LIYC01000010.1, on the reverse strand, counting down.
CCACGTCCGCGGCAACCAGGTGACATTGACCGGTGAACCCGCCGAGGTAGCCGCGTCCGAGCGCGTCATCGCCGAACTCGTCGACCTCGTCGGGCGCGGAACCCCGCTGACACCAGATCTCGTCCGGCACAGCGTCTCGATGCTGTCCGACGGCACCGAGGAATCGCCCGCCGATGTGCTGTCACTGGACATCCTGTCGCGCCGCGGCAAGACGATTCGGCCCAAGACACTCAACCAGAAACACTATGTCGACGCGATCGACGAGCACACCATCGTGTTCGGACTGGGCCCGGCCGGCACCGGCAAGACCTATCTGGCGATGGCCAAGGCCGTGCAGGCGCTGCAGTCGAAGTCGGTCAACCGCATCATCCTGACGCGGCCGGCGGTCGAGGCCGGCGAACGTCTCGGCTTCCTGCCGGGCACGCTGAGCGAGAAGATCGACCCGTACCTGCGCCCGCTGTACGACGCGCTGCACGACATGATGGACCCCGACGCGATCCCGAAGCTGATGGCGGCCGGGGTCATCGAGGTCGCGCCGCTGGCCTACATGCGCGGCCGCACCCTGAACGACGCGTTCATCATCCTCGACGAGGCGCAGAACACCACGAGCGAGCAGATGAAGATGTTCCTCACGCGCCTCGGTTTCGGTTCCAAGGTCGTCGTGACCGGTGACGTAACGCAGGTGGACCTGCCCGGCGGCGCCCGCAGCGGTCTCCTCGCCGCGTCGGAGATCCTCGAGGGCATCGACGACATCCACTTCGCCCGCCTCACCAGCCAGGACGTGGTCCGGCACCGCCTGGTCGCCGACATCGTCGACGCCTACGGGCGGGCCGAGGAGGCGCAGCGGGGTCTGCCCAACACGGCCATCGGCGGCAATCGCGCGGCACGCCGGGCGGCGGCGCAGGGTCGTCGCTCATGAGCATCGAACTGGCCAACGAATCCGGGGTCGAGGTCCCGGCCGAGTTGATCATCGACGCCGCGCGTTTCGCGGTCACCGCGATGGACGTGAACCCGGCCGCGTTGCTGTCGGTGCTGTGTGTCGACGAGGACACCATGGCCGACATGCACGTCCAGTGGATGGACCTGCCGGGCCCGACCGATGTCATGAGTTTCCCGATGGACGAACTGGTGCCCGGCGGCCGGCCGGATGCGACCGACCCGGGCCCGGCGATCCTCGGGGACATCGTGCTGTGCCCGGACTTCGCCCGGAAACAGGCGCGCGAGGCCAAGCGGTCCTTCGAGCACGAGCTCGCCATGCTGACCATCCACGGAGTGCTCCACCTCCTCGGCTACGACCATGCCGAGCCGGAGGAGGAGCGCGAGATGTTCGGACTGCAGAACCGCATCCTCGACGCGTTCTACGCCGACCGTCACCGTCGCGCCCAGGAGCAGCGACAGACCGACCGCGATTCCCGGCTGCTGTCCAACATCGGGTTCACCGGAGCCGAGGGAGATTCACCGACCCCCGGTGCCCAGTCGGTGCCCGAGCAGTCGCGGTCCGAGGAGGACCGAGGGTGACCTCCGACTACTGGTTCATCGTGGCGGCAGTCGTGTTGATCGTGGTGGGCGGCGTCTTCGCGGCCGTCGACACCGCGGTGTCGACGGTGTCGAACGCCCGGGTCGACGACATGGTCCGGGAAGGGCGCGCCGGTGCGCGCCGCCTGGCGGGCATCCTCGAGGCACGTGCGACCTATGTCGGCCTCGTGGTGCTGCTCCGAGTCGTGTGCGAGGCCGCGGCGGTCGCGCTCGTCGCGGTCGCCGCGACGCAGCTGATCGGCGTCGGCGGGGGACTGGCGGTGGCCATCGCCGCCATGACGGTCGTCTCGTACGTCGCCGTCGGCGTCGGCCCCCGCACCCTCGGCCGGCAGCACGCGTACACGATCGCGCTGTCGTCGTCGTACCTGTTGTTCGCGCTCGGCGTGCTGCTCAAACCGCTGACCCGGCTGTTGATCCTGATCGGCAACGCCCTCACCCCGGGCCGCGGGTTCCGCAACGGTCCGTTCGCCACCGAGGTCGAGTTGCGCGAGGTCGTCGACCTCGCCGAGGCCTCGGGCGTCGTCGCGGCCGACGAGCGCCGGATGATCCAGTCGGTCTTCGACCTCGGCGACACCAGTGCCCGCGAGGTGATGGTCCCGCGCCCGGAGATGGTGTGGATCGAGGCCGACAAGACCGCGCTGCAGGCCACGAATCTCGCGACGCGGTCCGGACATTCGCGGATCCCGGTGATCGGGGAGAACACCGACGACGTCCTGGGCATCGTGTACCTCAAGGATCTGGTGGCGCGCACGGTCGCCCAGCGGATCGATCCCACGACCCTCCGCGTGGTCGACGTGATGCGCGAGGCCGAGTTCATCCCCGACTCCAAGCCACTGGACCGGGTCCTCGCCGACATGCAGCGAGAGCGCAACCACATGGCGATGCTCGTCGACGAGTACGGCGGCATCGCCGGGCTGGTGACCATCGAGGACGTGCTGGAGGAGATCGTCGGCGAGATCACCGACGAGTACGACATCGACGAGCTCGCACCGGTCGAAGACCTGGGCGACGGGTCGTACCGGGTGTCGGCACGACTGCCGGTGGAGGATCTCGGCGAGCTGTTCGGCGTCGAGATCGCCGAGGAAGAGGTCGAGACGGTCGGCGGACTCGTCGGTCTGGAACTGGGGCGGGTGCCACTGCCCGGCGCCCGGGTGGAGTCGCACGGGCTGCAGCTGGTGGCCGAGGGTGGGCCCAATCGCCAAGGGCGCCAACGCATCATCACGGTGCTGGTCACCCGGGTCCCCGACGCGGACGAGGATTCCCGACGCGACGAGCACGGCGGGCAGTCGAGTCGATCGCAGGGACGTGCCGAGCGCACCACGGGCAACGCCCACGACGACCAGGACACGGACACCGCCGGCCAGGAGCGCGCAGGCGAGTCGAGAGCAAGGATGAACCAGTGACCGAGACCCTCTCCGACGAGGATCGCAAGCTCGTGGTGCTCGCCCGAGGTGCGCTGGCGCGCGCCGAGTCGCCCTCGGGCGCGGCGGTCCGGGACGGCGACGGTCGCACCTACGCCGGGGCCGACGTGCGGACACGCTCGCTGACCCTCACCGGACTCCAGGTCGCGGTGGCGTCGGCGATCTCGAGCGGCGCCCGCTCCTTCGAGGCGGCGGTCGTCGTCAACGGTGACGCCGACGACCCGGGCCTGGACACCCTGCACGAGCTCAGCCCGGAGGCGTACGCGGTTCTCACCGACACCGCGGGGCGTCCTCAGCATCGGGTGGGGCGCGCGGATGCCTGAGTTCCGTTCGGGCTTCGTCTGTTTCGTGGGCCGGCCCAACACCGGTAAGTCCACGCTCACCAATGCCCTGGTCGGCGAGAAGATCGCGATCACCTCGAATCGTCCGCAGACCACCCGCCACACCATCCGCGGGATCGTCAACCGGCCCGACGCCCAGCTGATCCTCGTCGACACCCCGGGCCTGCACCGACCGCGCACCCTGCTGGGTCAGCGCCTGAACGACCTCGTCCGCGACACCTACTCCGAGGTCGACGTGATCGGAGTCTGCATACCGGCCGACGAGGCCATCGGTCCGGGTGACCGGTGGATCATCTCGCAGGTCCGCGAGATGGCGCCGCGCACGACGATCGTCGGGGTGGTCACCAAGATCGACCGGGTCGGGCCGGAGCAGGTCGCCAAACAGCTGCTCGCGCTGTCGCAGGTACTCGGGCCGGACTCGGAAGTGGTTCCGGTGTCGGCGAAGTCGGGCAAGCAGCTCGACGTGCTGTCCGACGTGCTCGTGAGCCTCATGGAGGAAGGCCCCGCGTTCTACCCGGACGGCGAACTCACCGACGAACCCGAACAGGTGCTGATGGCGGAGTTCATCCGCGAGGCCGCGCTCGAGGGGGTGCACGACGAGCTGCCGCACTCGCTGGCCGTCGTCATCGAGGAGGTCATCGATCGTGAGGACCGCGACCCCGACCTACCGCCGATGGTCGATGTCCACGCCGTGTTGTTCGTCGAACGCGACAGCCAGAAGGGCATCATCATCGGCCGCAAGGGCGCGCGTCTGAAGGAGGTCGGTACAGTTGCCCGCGCACAGATCGAGCGGCTGCTGGGCACCAAGGTGTACCTGGATCTGCACGTGAAGGTCGCCAAGGACTGGCAACGCGACCCCAAGCAGTTGCGTCGATTGGGTTTCTAGCAGCGTGTTCCTGACGGCCTGACGCCGGCAGGGGCGGACTGCGGGGAGGTACGCCGATGGGAACGCACGAATCGCCACAACAACCGGGAGACGATTCCGGTAGGGGAGCGCACGAGGCGCCCGACACCGACCAGCCGACCGGACGCACGATCGCCGGCGTCCTCGGATCGCCGCGTTTCTGGCTGGCACCACTCGCGTTGGTCGCGGTGATGTTCTCGCTGATGGCCGCGCTGTACATGGCGGCGGTCGTCGACCCGCAGCGCCACCTTCACGACTTCCCCGTCGCCCTGGTGCAGGAGGACGCGGGTGGTGAGGTGCAGAACGCAGACGGACAGTCCACGCCGCAGAACTTCGGCGACCAGGTCGCCGAGGGCATCATCTCCTCGGCGGCGCAGAATGGGATCGTCGTGACCCGCACCGACCGCTCGACCGCGCTGTCCGAACTCAACAGCGGCAAGGTGTACGGCGTCATCGTCGTCGGGTCCAATTTCACGAATCGGGCGGTCGCACTGGGCCGGTCGACGGTCCTCACCGCCGAACCGGCGAAACCGACCATCGACATCTTCATCAACCGGGGCTCCGGGGCGTTCGCGTCGTCGATCACCACCACCCTCGCCGATCAGGTCCGTGAACGGGTCAACGAGCAGGTGGGCGCGCAGCTGACCGAACAGGTCCGTACCCAGCTCGAGCGCAACGACATCACCTTCACCGGCGCGGCGCAGGTCGCGCTCGCGACCCCGGTGGCCGTCGAGGTGTCCGAGCCGACCCCGCTTCCCGAGGGTGCGGGCAACGGATTGTCAGCGTTCTATCTGACCCTGCTGCTCGTGCTCGCCGGCTTCACCGGGGCGATGATGGTCAGCATCGTGGTCGACGGCATGCTCGGCCAGACCCCCATCGAGTACGGGCCGTTCTATCAGCTGCGCGAGCGGCTCGCGATCAGCCGGTGGGCGACGCTCGCGGCGAAGTGGACGATCATGTTCCTGGTCGCAGTGGTGCTCTCGACCCTGTTCATCGCCGTCGGCGCGATGGTCGGGACGTCGATCCCGAACGGCTTCGTGCTCTGGATGCTCTCGGTCCTCGGCATCTTCGCCGTCGGCGTGAGCGCGAGCGCGATGATGGCGGTGTTCGGCAACCCCGGTCTGCTGTTCAATCTGCTCTTCTTCGTGGTGTTCGGCCTGCCGTCCTCGGGCGGGACGCTACCGCTGGAGGCGAGTCCGCGCCTCTTCGAGTGGATCGCCGCGATCGAGCCGATGCACGTGATCTACCTCGGCGTGCGTGCTGTCCTGTACTTCGACGCCGACCTGTCGGCGGGGTTGGGCCGATCGATCATCCAGTGCTTCATCGGCTTGCTCGTCGGCGTGCTCCTCGGTCTGCTCGGCACCAAGTTCTACGACCGCAAGGGCTGGCACCGATACCCGGGTGGGATGACGCTGTCGCCGAAGCTGGACAAGATCGTCAACGCCGGCTGACACGGGCGGCGCCGCCTCGCCCCGACCGTTCACCTGGGTCTGACACGGTGGCCGGATGGGTAAACCCGTCGTCATGTCGATCCCCGAATTGTCCTCGGCCCTGCACGAACTGCGGGACGACCTCGATCGCGCCGAGGAGCAGGCCGCCTCGCTCATCGCCGCGGTCGCCGACCAGCACCGGGACAGCGCCCGCAACCTCGTGCACTACGTCGCGGTGCGACGCCGCGATCTGCGTCCGCTGCAGGAGTCGATGTCCGCGCACGGACTGTCGAGTCTCGGCCGGATGGAGTCGATCGTCTATTCGTGGATCGAGACGGTCATCGAGACGCTGGACGCCCTGGTCGAGGGGCGCACCCGGCATCCGATCTGGGGTGACCTCGCGGGCGGGGTGCGGACCCTGACGCGTAATCGCGACCGGCTCCTCGGGCGCGTGCATCCCGGTGGCGGCGATGACGCCATCGTCGACGGACCCGGTGACGAGCACGGCGAGCGGGCCACCCGTGTGATGGTCACGATGCCGACCCAGGCCGCCGACGACCCCGACCTCGTCCGCGCCATGGGTGCCGCCGGAATGGACGTCGCGCGGGTGAACTGCGCACACGACGGCCCGGCCGAGTGGGCGCGGATGATCGAGTCGGTGCGTGCTCTACCCGGCCGGGTGCGGGTGGCGATGGATCTCGCCGGTCCGAAGTTGCGCACCGGCCCGCTCGAATCGGGACCGAAGGTGATCAAGGTCAAACCGGTCCGCGCCGACGACGGCACCGTCGAACGGCGGTCGCGGGTGCGGCTCAGTGCCGCACCGTTCGATCCCGGCGCACGCCTGCCCGACGGCATCGACGCGGTCATCCCGGTACGCGCACTCGCCGACGTCGTGCAGGGAGACCGGTTGCGCCTACGGGACGCTCGTGGTCGCCGACGGCGACTCGAGGTGGTCGCGGTGTCCGAGGCGGGGATCGACGTCGAATGCGATCGCACCGTCTACTACGAGACGGGTACGCCGATCGGGTTGTCGGGCTCTGCCGACGCCGCTCCGATCGTCGTCGACGATCTGCCCGAGAAGCGTCAGCATCTGCTCGTGCGCACCGGTGACGAGATCCGGTTGCAGCGCGACCTCACGCCGACACCGGCGACCCGGACCGGGCCGCATCGGATCGGATGCGAGCTCGGGGACGCCTTCGACGACGTCGAGGCGGGCCATCGGGTGTTGTTCGACGACGGCAAGATCGCCGGGCGAGTGCGGGAGAAGGTCGACGACGAGATCGTGGTCGACGTCGAGCGTGCCGCGCCGGGTGGGACGAAACTCCGCGCCGAGAAGGGCATCAACCTTCCGGACACGACGCTGCACATCCCGGCGCTCACCGCGTCGGACCGCGATGACCTCGAGTTCGTCGCGGTACATGCCGACATGGTGAACTGCTCGTTCGTCCGGTCGCCGGAGGACGTGGCCGACCTCATCGACGAACTGAACCGTCGCGGTGCGTCCGATGTGGGCATCGTGCTGAAGATCGAGACCCGGGCGGCCTTCGAGTCGCTCCCGCAGATGCTGCTCGAGGCGATGCGCTGGGACGCGGTCGGGGTCATGATCGCTCGCGGCGACCTGGCCGTCGAGGTCGGGTTCGGCCGGCTCGCCGAAGTGCAGGAGGAGATCCTCTGGCTGTGTGAGGCCGCGCATGTGCCGGTCATCTGGGCGACGCAGGTGCTCGACGGACTGGCCAAGAAGGGCGTGCCGTCCCGGGCCGAGGTCACCGACGCCGCGATGAGCCGGCGTGCGGAGGGCGTGATGCTGAACAAGGGGCCCTACATCGTCGAGGCCATCGAGGCGTTGACGTCGATCCTCGATCGGATGGGTGGTCACGTCGAGAAGAAGCGCTCGCTGCTGCGGCCGCTGACCTCGTTCGACATCGATCCGGGGTAGGCCGGCGGGCATGTCGGGGCACGTCGTGTCGGTACCCGGTGGGAGAATGCCCCGGTGAGGTTCTACCGGGATGAGGCCGTCGTGCTGCGCCAGCACAAGCTGGGCGAAGCCGACCGCATCATCACGCTGCTCACCGCCGAGCACGGTCTCGTGCGCGCGGTCGCCAAGGGCGTGCGGCGGACGCGGTCGAAGTTCGGCGCCCGCCTCGAACCCTTCGCCCACATCGACGTACATCTGTATCCCGGCCGCAGCCTCGACGTGGTCACCCAGGTCCACAGCCTGCACGCCTTCGCCGACGCCATCGTCGCCGACTACGGGCGCTACACCACGGCCTGCGCGGTCCTCGAGACCGCCGAACGGCTCGCAGGCGAGGAACGAGCGCCCACCCGTCAGCTGCACCGGCTGACGGTTGGGGCGCTGGCCGCGCTGGCCGACGACCGCCGGCCGCGTGAGCTGATCCTCGACGCCTACCTGCTGCGCGCGATGTACAGCGCGGGCTGGATGCCGGCGCTCGAGGAGTGCGCGCGGTGCGCGACACCCGGTCCTCACCGCGCTTTCCACGTCGCCGCCGGCGGCGCCGTCTGTCTGCCGTGCCGGCCACCCGGATCGGCGACCCCCTCGCCCGGCGTGCTCGACCTCATGGAAGCCCTGTTCCGCGGTCGGTGGGATGAGGTCGTCGACGCCACGCCGTCGCTGCGTCGACAGGCCAGCGGACTCACCGCCGCGCATCTGCAGTGGCATCTGGAACGCCAGCTCCGAACCCTGCCGCTGATCGAACGCACCGCCCCTCATAGGCTGATGGAGACGGGTGTGGACACGGGCGTGAGGAGGGTCGACGATGGCGTTGCGGCCGGGTAGTTCGGGAAAGGCACGCAAGGCCGCGAGTCTCCGCGCCGATGTCCGTCCACCCGACCCGCATCCGAGCGGTGCGCGGCCACCCGCCATTCCCGCCGAGTTCGTACCGAATCACGTTGCGCTGGTGATGGACGGCAACGGACGCTGGGCGACCGATCGCGGCCTCCCGCGTACCGAGGGGCACAAGCGCGGCGAGGCCGTGCTGATGGACACCGTGTGCGGCTGTATCGAATTGGGGGTCGGCTGGTTGTCGGCCTACGCCTTCTCCACCGAGAACTGGTCCCGCAGTCCCGACGAGGTGCGGTTCCTCATGGGCTTCAACCGCGACGTCATCCGGCGCCGGCGCGACGAGATGCACGAGATGGGGGTCCGCGTGCGCTGGGCCGGACGCCGACCACGCTTGTGGCGCAGCGTGATCCGCGAACTCGAGATCGCCGAGGAGATGACCCGGGACAACACCGTGATGACGCTGACGATGTGCGTCAACTACGGCGGCCGCGCCGAGATCGCCGACGCCGCACGTGAGATCGCGCGGCGCGCGGCGCGCGGGGAGATCGATCCCGAGCGGATCTCGGAGTCGACGTTCGCGCGGTACCTCGACGAGCCGGACATGCCCGACGTCGACCTCTTCCTGCGCCCGTCGGGGGAGCAGCGGATCTCGAATTTCCTGCTGTGGCAGTCGGCGTACGCCGAGATGGTCTATCAGGAGAAGCTCTTCCCGGACTTCGATCGTCGCGACCTGTGGGCCGCCTGCCTCGAATACGCCTCGCGCGACCGGCGTTTCGGCGGGGTGAAGCCGTCATGACCGGCGCCGCGGGCCTCCTCGACCGCACGGCGGAGATCGTCGCCGAACTCGGACCCGTCGACCGTCCCGACGCCGATTCGCTCGTGGTGCAGGTCGGTCCGACACGCGCGTCGATCCGCGTGCTCACGCTGGCCGATGGGCTCGACGTGCTCGCCCTCACGCAGATGGTGGCGATGGACCTGCCCAACACCCCGTCCCTGCGCGACGACGTCGAGGCGTGCGCCGCGCAGCTCAGCTTCGGCAGCCTCCGACGATCCGATCGTGCCGGGGTCACCACAGATGTGTTGCAGTACTACACATTTCCGGCCGGGCAGCTCGACGACGTGCCGCTGCTGACGGTGTTGCACATCGTGCTCGCCGCGGGTGTCGACGCCGCCGAACGACTGGTGGGCCCGACCTCTGCTTGAGGCGACCACCCCCTCGGCTCAGGGAGCAGGGTGGAGTGTCGACAACCGTTCTCGTTCAGTCGTTTCCGGCGACCCGACAGTCACTGCATCGTCCGAAGACCTCGACGGTGTGATTGATGTCGGTGAAGCCGTGCTGGGCGGCGATCTTCGCGGCCCAGCGCTCGACCGGCTCGGCCTGCACCTCGACGGTGGTTCCGCATTCGCGGCACACGAGGTGGTGGTGGTGTCCCGACGAGCAATGGCGGTACCGGGTCTCGCCGGAGCCGTCCCACAGGACGTCGATCTGCCCGGCCTGACTCAGCGCCTGCAGATTGCGGTAGACCGTCGTCAGGCCGATCGATTCGCCCCGGCCCTTGAGGATCTCGTGGAGTTCCTGGGCGGAACAGAAGTCATCGGTGCCGGCGAGGGCGTCGGCGATCGCGGCCCGCTGGCGGGTCGAGCGGATGCCCGTGACCGGCTGCGGTCCCGAGGCGACCCCGCTCATTCGTTCACCGCTCGGGAGGTCTCGGACGGCACGGCGCGGCCGTCACTGGTCTCGTTCGCGTGGATCAGGGCGTCGCCGACGATGTGCGCGACGTGGTCGTCGAGGAGTTCGTAGGTGATCTCGCGACCGTTGCGCTGGCCGCGGACGACGCCGGCGTCCTTCAGGACGCGCAGGTGCTGGCTGACCAGTGGCTGACTCAGGCCCAGGTGCCCGACGAGCTCGTGTACGCACTGCACCCGCTCGCGCAGCGACAGCACGATCGCGACGCGGGTGGGGGAGGCGAGGGCGCGCAGGAGATCGGCCGCGGCTTCCCGCGCCGCGGCGTCGGCCGCCTCGGCAGGGTCGGGCCCGTCCAGTGGTTGGGTCGACATCGCGCTCCTCTCGCCTGGCTCGCGCCTTTGATCCGCCCATTCTAACGGAAATGGTTTTCAATCCATGTCCGGGTGTCGTGGCAGGTCAGCCGCCGTCGGCGCGTCGTCGTTCGGCGACGGGCGGCACCCCGTTCTCTCCCGCGGTCGACAACGCGTAGGTCGCCACCGCGTACGCGACCGCGGACGAGTTGACGGCCAGGAGATCGGTGTTGACGTTGTCGAGGGTGTCGCGCGCGGTGTGATAGGCGGGATCGAAGGCCTCTCCTGCCCGGCCGCCCCACATCTTCGCCTGCGCCTCGCTCTTCTTGCTCTCCGCGCCGGTGAACACACCGCCGGCGGGGATGCCCACCGCGATGAACGGGCCGTAGTCGGAGCGCCCGTCGAAGTCGTCTGGGGCAAGGGGGATCCCGCGATCGGCAAAGAACTTCTCGAAGGTCCGCTCGATGCCCCCGGAACCGTCCGGGCCGGCGCCGGCTCCCTCGCGTTCGGAGTCGTCGCCGTCGTGGGTGAAGTAGCCGCCGTTGGGCGAGGCGAGCATGTCGAAGTTCAGGTACAGGGCCACCGCGGCACGGGCGGCGGGGTCGAGCCCCCGGACGTACTCCGCCGAACCCACCAGCCCGTCCTCCTCCGCGCCCCAGAACGCGAACCGCACCCGATGCGGAACGCGGGGGGTCGAACCGAGCCGCAGCGCGGTCTCGAGCACGGCCGCAGTGCCGCTGGCGTTGTCGTTCGCGCCGGGCCCTTCGACGACGCTGTCGAGGTGCGCCCCGGCCATGACGACGTCGTCGGCGGTGCCCGTGCGAGTCTCGGCGATCAGCGAGCGCGTGCTGATCGCGGTGGTCTTCGCCTCGACCTCGAGAGTCACCGATCGTGCAGACCGCACCCGTTCGGCGTCGTCCGCGGAGATCCCGAGGACGGGGATCGACGGGCGGTCGTCCGGCCCGAGCGTGGCACCCGTGAGTGGGCCGGGCTCGTTGTTGACCATGATGGCCGCGACCGCGCCGGCCGACTGCGCGTTGCGCGCCTTGTCGGCGAAGGTGCAGGTTCCACGGACGATGACCGCGACGCTCCCGCGCACCGAGCCCGGGTAGTCGGTGCTCGCGCATCCGAGTCCCGCGACCGCCACGGGCGCGGCGGTGACCGGGGTGTCGCCGGTCCCGGCCGAGTACTCGACGATGCGCGTCGCGACCTTCAGGTCGTCGGCCGTCAGGCTCACCGGCCCGCCGTCGAAGCGCTCGTAGTCGACGGTGGGCGTGGTCACGTCGAAACCGGCCGCACGCAGCAGACCGGCGACGTAGTCCAGTGAGGCGTCGTACCCGGATGTGCCGGCCGCCCGGTTGCCGCCGTTGTTGTCGGCGATCTGCTGGAGGGCGCGGACGTGCGCCATCACGTTCTCGATCCTGACGGCGTCGCTCAGCGCGGCCGGGGTGACCTCGTCTATCGGCGGTGCGGGGGTGGGGGTGGAGACCGGTGCCGACGAAGGCCGATCGACCTCCGCGGTCTGATCGTCCCCGCAGGCCGCGACCAGCGACAGGGTCAGTACCAGGGACGCGGCGAGGGACACCGACCGGCGATACCGGGCCGGAGCGTTGACGCCGACGCGTCGTCGAGCTCGAACGATCACAGTGCCACTCTGGCAGTTCCGGTCCGCCGGTGTGTGCCCTACGGTTCGCGACAGGGGGCTCGGTTGCCGGTGCTTTCGGGAAACGGGACACCTGCTCGGTAGTCTGTACGGGTTGCCGCCTGTATCTCGTGGATGCACGCCGAGCACCGAGCGTCAGCACGACCGTCCCAGCCGAACACTCAACCCGTGGAGAGCAGTTAACCGTGGCCGCCCAGTCCAATGTGGAATCCGTCGTCAACCTCGCCAAGCGTCGGGGCCTGGTCTACCAGTGCGGTGAGATCTACGGCGGTACCAAGTCGGCGTGGGATTACGGCCCGCTCGGCGTCGAGCTCAAGGAGAACATCAAGCGCCAGTGGTGGCGCGCGATGGTCATCAGCCGTGAGGACGTCGTCGGACTCGACTCGTCGGTCATCCTGCCGCGCCAGGTCTGGGAGGCCTCCGGCCACGTCGAGGTGTTCACCGACCCACTGGTGGAGTCGCTGCACACCCACAAGCGCTACCGTGCCGACCACCTCATCGAGGCCTACGAGGCCAAGCACGGGCACCCACCGGCAAACGGTCTGGCCGATATCAACGACCCGGAGACCGGGCAGCCGGGCAACTGGACCGAGCCCAAGGCGTTCAGCGGTCTGATGAAGACGTTCCTCGGCCCCGTCGACGACGAAGAGGGCCTGCACTATCTGCGGCCGGAGACCGCGCAGGGCATCTTCGTGAACTTCAAGAACGTGATGACCACCGCGCGCAAGAAGCCGCCGTTCGGCATCGCGCAGATCGGCAAGAGCTTCCGCAACGAGATCACGCCGGGCAACTTCATCTTCCGCACCCGCGAGTTCGAGCAGATGGAGATGGAGTTCTTCGTCAAGCCGGGCGAGGACGAGGAATGGCACCAGTACTGGATCGACCAGCGCTTCGACTGGTACGTGAACCTGGGCATCGACCCGGAGAACCTGCGGCTCTACGACCATCCGAAGGAAAAGCTGTCGCATTACTCCAAGCGGACCGTGGACGTCGAGTACAAGTTCGGCTTCACCGGTAACCCGTGGGGCGAACTCGAGGGTGTCGCCAACCGCACCGACTACGACCTGTCCACGCACAGCAAGCATTCGGGCGAGGATCTGTCGTTCTTCGATCAGGCGTCGGGCGAGCGCTACACCCCGTACGTGATCGAGCCGGCGGCCGGCCTGACCCGCTCGCTGATGGCGTTCCTGTGCGACGCCTACACCGAGGAGGAAGTGCCGAACGCCAAGGGCGGCACCGATACTCGCACCGTGCTGCGGCTCGACCGGCGTCTGGCGCCGATCAAGGTCGCCGTGCTGCCGCTCTCGCGCAACGAGAAGCTCTCGCCCAAGGCCCGCGACCTCGCCGCCGAACTCCGCAAGCACTGGAATGTGGAGTTCGACGACGCGCAGGGCATCGGCAAGCGTTACCGCCGGCAGGACGAGATCGGCACGCCGTTCTGCGTGACCGTCGACTTCGACACCCTCGACGACCAGGCCGTCACGGTCCGTGAACGGGACACGATGAGCCAGGAGCGGGTCGCGCTCGACAAGGTCGCCGAGTATCTCGGCGGCAAGCTCCTCGGCGCCTGAGCGCTCTCGCGTCGCCACGGGCGTACGCTCTCGATTCCGCCTGACCTGCGGATGTCTGTCACAATTGATGGCGAGTTGTCGCGTGACGTAGGGCATGGGGTCCGGCGTGCATGCGACGAGAGAGTGAGTGGAGTCGTGTCTGTCAGCGGGAAAGTCGTTCATTACGACGCGAATCGGGGCTTCGGATTCTTGGCGCCGGAATCGGGCGGTGCCGATGTGTTCCTCCACATCAACGACATCGACATCGACGAGAACTCGTTGAAGCCCGGCGCGAAGGTGTCCTTCGACGTCGAGGAGACCGACCGTGGTTCGAAGGCGGTCAACGTCGCGGTGACCGAGGCCGCGCCCGCCGACGAAGCGGGCGCCCGGGCGCATCGTCGCGAGGATCACCACGGCCGGGATCGGGGCGAGCGGGGTGATCGCGGCGACCGCGGACGCCACGACGACCGCGGCAGCCGTCGTCCGCGCGCTGGTGGTGGTTCCCTGGACGCCGCCGCGTTCACCGAAGAACTCACCGAGCTCCTGCTCGATGCCGACGGCGCCCTCACCGCGCGGCAGATCGTGGCGATCCGGCAGCGGGTCACCGACTTCGCAGTCGCCCGGGGCTGGGTGCTTGACTAGCACCCGCCATGGGCCCGAGACCGTCGGGCATGTCCTCCCGGCGGTCGCCACCTACGCCGACGAGGCCGTCGAGCGATACGTGCCCGAGGGGGCGAAGGTCGCGAGCCTGCCCGGCACCCGGACCGATCATCGGAGCGACTTCGCCCGGGACCGCGCGCGGGTCCTGCATTCCGCCGCGCTTCGCCGGCTGGCCGACAAGACACAGGTCGTCGGCCCGCGCGAGGGTGACACCCCCCGTACCCGGCTCACGCATTCGCTCGAGGTCGGGCAGATCGGCCGCGGGATCGCGATCGGTCTCGGCGCCGAACCCGACCTCGTCGAACTCGCCGGACTCGCCCACGACATCGGGCATCCGCCGTACGGGCACAACGGCGAACGCGCGCTCGACGAGGTGGCCGCCGACCACGGCGGTTTCGAGGGCAACGCGCAGAATCTCCGGATCCTGACCAGGCTCGAGCCCAAGCTGCTCGACGCCGACGGGCAGAGCGTCGGCCTCAATCTCGCGCGCGCGTCGCTGGACGCGACCCTGAAGTATCCGTGGACCCGGCGCACCCCGGGTGGGAAGTTCGGGGCCTACGACGACGATGCCGGGATGCTCGAGTGGATCCGTCGGGATGCGCCCGGGACCCGTCAGTGCGTCGAGGCCCAGATCATGGACTGGTCCGACGACGTGGCGTACTCCGTGCACGACCTCGAGGACGGCGTGATCGGCGGGCGGATCGACCTGCGAACCCTCGGCGATCCGCAGGATCAGCGCGCGCTGGCCGACATCGGCGCCAAGGAGTTTCCCGGCCTCGACCCCGAGGCACTGGTCGACGCCGCCGGCCGACTGCACCGCATGGACATCGTGCGTTCGGTGGGTGTCTTCGACGGAACGCTCGACTCCTACGTCGCACTCAAGCGACTGACCAGCGAGTTCATCGGCCGATTCGCGTCGGCCGCGATCACCGGTACCCGCGAGGTGGTGGGGGACCGGCCGGTGTCGCGCTACGACGCCGATCTGGAAGTGCCGGAACTCATCGCGGCCGAGGTGTCGATGCTCAAGACCCTGGCCCTGCGGTTCATCTTCTCCAACGAACGCCACAAGGCGACCCAGCGTCGCCAGCGGGAGCGCATCCACCGGGTCGCGAACTGGTTCGCCGAAGCGGCGCCCGGAGGACTGGACCCGGTGTTCGTGCCGTGGTGGAACGCCGCCTCCGACGACGCCGCCCGCATGCGCGTCATCGTCGACCAGATCGCATCCATGACCGAAGGCCGGCTCGAGCGCACCGACAAGCACAACTCGGGGGCCCAGGCGCACCTGGGGTAGGCCGGGGTCCGTCGGTCCGCGCCGAAGGGGTTGTCGTCAGAGTCGGAGCCCACCCCTGGTACCCGCCCGGGACGTCGGCCCCGGTCGGGTGGACGACCGGTGTCGAGTACCAGGTCGGGCCGGCCGCGCGGCGTCACTACACTGGTCGCGTGGCAGGCCGAATTCCCGATCGCGACATCACGGCGATCCGTGAGCAGACGAGGATCGAGGACATCGTCGGCGATTACGTCGCCCTGCGCCGTGCCGGTGCCGACAGCCTCAAGGGCCTGTGTCCGTTTCACGACGAGAAGTCGCCGTCGTTCCACGTCCGGCCCAACCACGGTCACTTCCACTGCTTCGGCTGCGGCGAGGGCGGTGACGTCTACAGCTTTCTGCAGAAGCAGGAGCACGTCAGTTTCGTGGAGGCGGTCGAGCAGCTCGCAGACCGCATCGGTTACCAGATCAACTACGAGGGCGGTGGCACCGCCATCAAGCGCGACCGCGGTACGCGCGCCCGCCTGGTGGCGGCCAACGCGGCCGCCGCGAAGTTCTACGCCGCCGCGCTGCAGTCACCGGAGGCGCAGCCGGCGCGCGATTACCTGAAGGAACGCGACTTCGACGCGGTGGCGGCCGTCCGATTCGGTTGTGGCTACGCGCCCGCCGGCTGGGACACGATGACCAAGGCCCTGCTGTCGCAGGGATTCGAGTTCAGCGAGCTCGAGGCGGCCGGTCTGTCGAAGCAGGGACGCAAGGGGCCGATCGACCGGTTCCACCGCCGTCTGCTGTGGCCGATCCGCAACCTGGCCGGCGACATCATCGGCTTCGGCGCCCGCAAACTGTTCGACGACGACAACCTCGGCAAGTACATGAACACGCCGGAGACCATGCTGTACAAGAAGTCTCAGGTGCTGTTCGGACTCGACCACGCGAAGAAGAGCATCGCCAAGGGACATCAGGTGGTGGTCGTCGAGGGCTACACCGACGTCATGGCGATGCACCTGGCCGGCGTCACCACCGCGGTCGCGTCGTGTGGCACCGCGTTCGGTGAGGACCACCTGGCCCTCATCCGGCGTCTGATGATGGACGACTCGTACTTCCGGGGCGAGGTCATCTACACCTTCGACGGTGACGACGCCGGTAAAGCGGCTGCCCTCAAGGCTTTCGAGGGAGAGCAGTCGATCTCGGGTCAGACGTTCGTGGCGATCGCACCCGATGGGATGGATCCCTGTGAACTGCGTCAGGAGAAGGGCGACGCCGCCGTCCGCGATCTGATCGCGCGGCGGGTGCCGATGTTCGAGTTCGCGATCAAGGCGCTGCTCGCCGGACACGACCTCGACACGGCGGAGGGGCGTGTGCACGCCTTGCGCGACACCGTCCCGGTGGTCGCCCGGATCAAGGACATCGCTCTCCGCGACGAGTACGCGCGGCAGCTCGCCGGCTGGGTCGGGTGGGAAGAGGTCTCCCAGGTTCTCGGGCGAGTGCGCGAGGAGGGTGCCAGAATCCGGAAGGCGCAGGGCGTCAGCACTTCCGGAGGTCGGGGAAACGCGCGCGGCGCCCGTAACCGACCGGAGGCGGAGTCGGCACCGACCTCGGCGCGGCCCCAGCCCAACGATCCGCGCCTGTGGCCGCAACGGGAAGCGCTGAAGGCGGCGCTGCAGTATCCGGCGATCGCCGGCACGGTGTTCGACTCGCTGCCCGTCGAGTGCTTCAACGAACCGGCCTACGCGATCGTCCGCCAGGCGATGACCGGGCTCGGCGGGACGTCGGCCGGCATGGGTGGCGCGGCCTGGGTCGACGCCGTGCGCAATGCCGTCGACGACCCGATCATCGATCCGCTGGTGACCGAACTCGCCGTCGAATCGATGCCGGTCGACGAGGACAACATCGCCCGCTACATCTCGAGCGTGCTGGCCCGGCTGCAAGAGGTGTGGGTGGGCACGCAGATCGCCGACATCAAGTCGCGCCTGCGCCGGATGGCGCCCAGCGACGACCCGGACGGTTACAACGCGGTGTTCGGAGATCTGGTCGCTCTCGAGGCCTATCGTCGCAGCCTGCTGGAACAGGCCGTCGATCCCATCGTCGGCGCGGGCTGACGGGCTCACCGACGTCGAGAGCTGCGCGACCGATCCGCGCGTGGGCGCGACACCGATGAGTTCCCGCCTCCGCGGAGGTCTGCACCGTGGACACCCCGACTCGACCGGACGAAGGCAGGAGTACATGGCGACCACCATCTATTCGGCGACGGCATCTCTCGACGGATTCATCGCCGGGCCCGGCGGTGACATGTCCTGGCTGACGCCGTTCTTCGACGCCCCGACCGACGAACGGACCGAGGCCGCCGCCGATGCCGCCTCGCGGCTGATGCGGGGGACCGGCGCGCTACTGGTCGGCAACCGGTCGTTCGGCGGCGACGATCCCAACAAGGGAACCGACCGCGAAGGCGCGTTCGGCGGTGAATACGACGGGGACGCAGTCGTTCTCACCCACCACCCGCCTGCGGAGGCCGTCGCTGGCGTCACATTCGTCTCCGACCTCCACGATGCGGTCGAGGCCGCCGCGCAGATCGCGGGCGATGCCTACGTCACCGTCATCGGGGCCGATGTCGCGCGACAGATGATCGATCACGGGCTGCTCGACGAGGTCCTCGTGTTCTTCGTCCCGGTCTTCCTCGGTGCGGGCGTGCGACTGTTCGACCGGCCAGACGGCGGCGAGGTCCGGCTGACGCCGATCCCCGGCGAGACCGAGTACTGGTGTCGCGTCGAGCGATGAGCTCGCGCGGTGTCCGGGAACCGGAATCGAACCGTCGGTGCGGCTGATGAGTGGGGAGTGCGGGGCTCGAACCCGCGACCTACGGATTATGAGTCCGCGGCTCTAACCGACTGAGCTAACTCCCCGCGCAGATGTCGCTGCCTGCGGGAGGACAATACCGCACCTCGGAAGAACGACGACAGACGAGTGCGTGCAAAACGGTCGACTGTCGACGCCGCTACACTGGCCGCAAAATCGGGCACGAGTGTGGCGGGAAGTGGTACCAGATGACGGTCGAGGACGGGGTCGGTGGTGACCTGCCGGAGAGCCTGGTGGACGTCGCCGCGCGGCGGCTTCGTGACGCGATACTGAGCGGCGCACTCGAACCGGGACAGAAGATCGTCGAAGAGACGTTGTGTGCAGATCTCG
This sequence comes from Gordonia sp. HS-NH1, assembly GCF_001418765.1. Lineage (NCBI taxonomy): Bacteria > Bacillati > Actinomycetota > Actinomycetes > Mycobacteriales > Gordoniaceae > Gordonia > Gordonia sp. HS-NH1. The sequence goes on along the minus strand of NZ_LIYC01000010.1, from coordinate 39,105 downwards.
GGATCAGCCGGGCTCCCGTTCGCGAGGCGTTGCGCCTGTTGGCGCAGCAGGGGCTCGTCGAACATCAACCGCGGCGCGGGGTCCGGGTGGCCGAGTGGTCGCCGACGGACATCCTGCAGCTGTTCGAGATCCGCCAGGTGCTCGAACGCCATGCCGTGGAAACAGCGCTACCGCTGACCGATCCCGACCGCCAGCTGGAACCCGTGCGCGAGGCGATCGACGCGATGCGTCGCGCGGGTGACGATCTGGAGCGCGACGATGCCCACCGCCGTTTCCACGCCGCGGTGGTCGCGCTGGCCGGGAACCGCCAACTCGACGTCACCCTCGCGCCGATCCTGCTGAAACTGCAACTGCCGATGGCGGTCAATCTGCGTTCCGAGACAGCTGACCATCACGGACCCGCGGACGGGTTCACCCGGCATCAGGCGATTCTCGATGCACTCGAACGCAATGACGCCGAAGCGGTCGTGGCCGCGCTCGGCGACCACGGGCATCTGCACTACCTCGGGTTGGTGTCCGCGAGCGCGGGCGAGTCCCCGGAGCACGTTCACGGGCACTTGCACACGCCCTGACCCGCCGACGGCGATGCCCTAACACGATCGACACACAGCCGTTCCGCAAGCGCCATCATTCTGTCGACAATCGACGTTATGACGAAAGCTGCCGGTCCGACGACGGGGCCCACGGTCGCCGAGATACTCGACTCGCACCTCCACGGAAGCGGGTCGCCGACCCGCACCGCGCGAGCCGTCCTCGATGCGATCGAGGCGCGAGGTGACGACGGCACCTGGCTGTCCACGGTTCCTCGGGACGAGCTCATCGCCGCGGCTGCGGCTCTCGAGAACCGTTCCGACGCACGGGACCTGCCGCTGTACGGCGTCCCGTTCGGGGTGAAGGACTCGATCGATGTCGCGGGGGTGCCCACGACGTTGTCGTGTCCCGCGTACGCGTACGTCCCCGAGACCACCGCCCCGGTGGTCCAGAAACTCCTCGACGCCGGTGCGCTGTATGTCGGCAAGACCAATCTCGACCAGTTCGCCACCGGACTCAACGGGACGCGTACCCCCTACACCGTGCCGCGCGGGGTCTACGGCAACGAGATGATCTCCGGCGGTTCGAGTTCCGGCTCCGCGCTCGCGGTGGCGCACGGGGACGTCCCGTTCGCCGTCGCCACAGACACCGCGGGATCCGGGCGTGTGCCGGCGGCGCTCAACGGCATCATCGGATACAAGCCGTCCCGCGGACTGATCAGCACGACCGGCCTCGTGCCCGCCTGCAAGTCGCTCGACTGCATCACCGCGATGACCTCGACCATCGCCGACATGGACGTGATCATGAACGTGATGATCGGCCGCGACGACGCGGATGCCTGGTCGCGTGACAGGGGAGCCCGCCACTCCGGCGGCACCCTCACCGTCGGCCTGCCCGCTCCGGCCGAACTCGAGTTCTTCGGCGACGATGCCATGCGCGACGCCCACCTGTCGTTCCGGGCGCGGTTGGCGCATCTGGCGGTGCCCGGGGGTCTCGAGATCGTCGATGTCTCGCTGGCCCCGTTCCTCGCAGCGGGGGAACTGCTGTACTCGGGGCCCTGGGTCGCCGAAAGGCTCGTCGAATTCGCCGGCTTCCTGGCCGAACGGCCCGACGACATCCACCCGGTGGTCCGCGAAATACTGCGCGGCGGCGACAAATACACCGCAGTGGACGCCTTCTCCGCACTGCAGCGGTTGCAGGAACTGCGCGCCGAGGTCGGCCGGTTGTGGCAGGAGATGGACGTCCTGGTGGTCCCCACCATCGGCCGCACCTTCACCGTCGACGAGGTGCTCGCCGAGCCGATCGCGACCAACACGATGCTCGGTCACTACACCCACTTCGGGAACCTGCTGGACCTCACCGGTGTCGCCATCCCGCAGGGTCTCACCTCCGACGGGCGGCCGCACAGCGCGATGCTCCTCGGCGATGCGCTGACCGACGACGCCGTGCTGCATCTGGCGGCCGCACTCCTCGACGAGCCGCGCGCCCGACCGGCGGATGACACGCCGGCACGCGCCCCGATCACCTCCGCCGCTCCGACCCCCTGAAGTCCGACGACACCGTCCCCCGAAGGAACCCCATGTCCGACACCGTCACACTCGACGCGCAGCCCGGCCCCATCGAACTCGACCTCGCGCACACCGCCCTCATCATCATCGACATGCAACGGGACTTCCTGCTGCCCGGTGGTTTCGGCGAGACGCTGGGCAACGACGTCAGTCAGTTGCAGCGTGTCGTCGCTCCGCTGGCAGGTCTGCTCGACGCCGCCCGCGCGGCCGGCATGCTCATCGTCCACACGCGAGAGGGGCACCTGCCCGATCTGTCGGACTGTCCGCCCGCCAAGCTCAACCGCGGGCTCCCGTCCAAGCGGATCGGTGATCCGGGAGCCTTCGGCCGCATCCTCATCCGGGGCGAATACGGCCACGACATCGTGGACGAACTCGCACCGCTCGACACCGAGGTCGTCATCGACAAGCCGGGCAAGGGCGCCTTCTATGCCACGGAGCTGGCGGCGATCCTGGCCGACAACGACATCACCCAGTTGCTCGTCACCGGTGTGACCACGGAGGTCTGCGTACACACGACAACGCGCGAAGCCAACGATCGAGGGTTCGAGTGCGTCGTCGTATCCGATTGTGTCGGTTCGTATTTCCCTGAGTTCCAGCGTGTCGGACTGGAGATGATCGCCGCGCAGGGCGGCATCTTCGGCTGGACCGCACCGAGCGAGGACGTCATCACCCTGCTGACGCCCGCCACCGCTGAGGACGTCGTCGGTTCGGCGTGAGCCGTCCGGGACCGACGACTCCGATTCCAGACCCCTTCTCGAGACACCGGCGTCTCGTACTCCCAACTCGACCACCCCGGAGGAAGTCATGAGCGCCACCACCGATCCAGCCCCTACGGCCGACCCGCCGTCACCCCCGCAGCAGTCCAAGGTCGCCTGGTGGACGCGCGGGGACACCAACGCGTTCTTCGGTCTCGGGTTCAACATCCTGGTCAACGTGCTGACGCTGACCGGACTGATGATCGGGGTGATCGGTCTCAGCGCGGAGAACGTCCTCGGTACCGTGCTGCCCGCCCTGGGGGTGGCTCTGATCCTGGGCAACCTGTACTACACCTTCCTGGCACGACGCCTCGCCGCGCGTGAGGGACGCGACGATGTGACCGCGCTGCCCTACGGTCCGAGCGTGCCGCACATGTTCATCGTGGTGTTCGTCGTGATGCTGCCGGTGTACCTGAACACCAACGACGCGATCCAGGCGTGGCAGGCCGGTCTGGCGTGGGCGTTCATGATCGGCGTCATCGTGATGATCGGCGCCTTCGTGGGTCCCTACGTCCGCAAGCTCACCCCGCGAGCGGCGATGCTGGGAACCCTGGCGGGCATCTCGATCACCTTCATCTCGATGCGGCCGGCCGCGCAGATGTGGGAGGCGGCGTGGATCGGCCTCCCCGTGCTGGCGATCATCCTCATCGGGTTCTTCACCGACGTGAAGCTGCCCGGCAACATCCCGGTCGGCCTGGCGGCGCTGCTCGTCGGCACGGCGATCGGCTGGGCGGGCGGGTACATGTCCGTGCCCGACCTGACCTCGGCGGTGGAGAACGTCGCGATCGGCATCCCGGATCAGCGTTTCGATCTGCTGTTCAACGGACTCGGTGATCTCGCACCCCTGCTGGGCACCGCCATACCGCTCGGTGTCTACAACTTCACCGAGGCGATGAGCAACGTGGAGAGCGCCGCGGCGGCGGGGGACAACTACAACCTGCGCAGCGTCCTGCTGGCCGACGGTGCCGGCGCGTGTATCGGTGCGGCTTTCGGGTCTCCGTTCCCGCCCGCGGTCTACATCGGACATCCCGGCTGGAAGGACGCGGGCGGGCGCGCGAGCTACTCCCTGGCGAGCGGTGTCGCCATCGGACTGTTGTGCTTCCTTGGCATGTTCGGAGTGCTCAACGCACTGTTGCCGGTCCCGGCGATCGTCCCGATCCTGCTGTTCATCGGCTTGCTCATCGGCGCTCAGGCCTTCCAGGCGGTGCCGCGCCTGCACGCGGTCGCGGTGGTGGCGGCACTGCTGCCGAACCTCGCCGAATGGGGTCGAGGGCTCATCGACAACGCGCTCGCGGCGGCCGGCACCACCGCCGACGAAGTGGGTATGGAGGCGCTCGGCGGTGCCGGGGTGATCTACGAGGGCCTCAAGACGCTGGGCGAGGGTGCGGTGCTCGTCGGTCTGGTCCTCGGCACCATCGTCACGTTCATCCTCGAGAAGAAATTCCACTACGCCGCGATCGCCGCGTCGGTCGGCGCCGTCCTGTCGTTCATCGGCCTGATCCACGCGCCCGAGGTGTCGTGGGCGGCGGCCCCCGCGGTCGCGCTCGGCTACCTTCTCTTCGCAGCAGTGTGCATCGCGCACTGGTTCCTACCGGGGGCGCGCACGCCCGTGGTGGTCGACGAGTCGGACGTGGTCGCCGGTCACTGACCTCGATGACCAGGTGGTCGGGCCGGTGTGACACACCGGCCCGATCGCACCGATATCTGCTGACCGCGCGTTTTGTTCTCCGGCGCGACCATGCGCTAGAGTCTGACCTCGGTTCTGGTGAAGCATCCGCGGGTGCCGAACGGAGCCGGAGCAATCCCCCATAGCTCAATTGGCAGAGCATTCGACTGTTAATCGAACGGTTACTGGTTCGAGTCCAGTTGGGGGAGCAGAAGAGCCCGTCACCTGCGAACGCAGGAGACGGGCTCTCTTCTTCTGTCGTGTGGCTCGTCCACCCAGGGCCCCGGCCCGCCGAGTTATTCGCGGGGGTAATCCTCGGGGTCGGTCTCGACCTCGGTGGCCTGCTCGGCGGCGTCGGCGTCGTTGGCATCGAACGGCACGGTGGGCTCCGCCGCCTCGGCGGGGTCGGGGTCCGTCGGCTGGGCTTGCTCGATCGCGTCGGCCTCGTTTGCCTCGATCGGCAGGTCGGCTTCCGGTGACGTCATCGGGTTGATCCTCTCGTCGTCGAACTCCTACGTATCCACGTGTACCCGACGAGATGGAATTCAGTCTCCGCCGCTGTGTCGCCCGTCGTACTGCGCCTGCGCGTCCCGGACGACGGGCATGTTGTCCTGCACGAGTTCGATCAGTCCGCTCAACTGGTCGGCGACCTGGCGGCCCAGCGGGGTGAGGTGATACTCGACCTTCGGCGGGATGGCCTCGAGGACGGTGCGTACGATCATGCCGTCGCGCTCGAGGTTCTGCAGGGTCTGCGACAGCATGCGTTCACTCACGCCGTCGACGCGTCGTCGCAAGGCGCTGAACCGATAGTTACTCTCTCCCAACGCCATCAGCACGAGGCTTCCCCAGCGACCGGTGACGGTCTGCAGCGTCGTCCGAGATGAGCAGTCTCGGGCGAAGACATTCGCTTCGAGGGACTCGTCGCTGGTCTCGGTCACGTCCTCAACGGTAGTCGAAGCGACGAGATCTTGCTAACACATCGTATTGCACTTACTAAAAGTTAGTGCATACTGGGGCGACCACCACCCAGAAAGAGGACACCATGACCACAGCAGTGACCGGCGCGACAGGACATCTCGGCGGACTCGTGATCGAGGAACTACTCGCTCGTGGCGTCGCGGCCACCGACGTCGTCGCGATCGTCCGGGACGAGTCGAAGGCGTCGAAGCTCGCGTCGCAGGGCGTCTCGGTCCGCGTCGCCGACTACGACGACCCGGAGTCGTTGCGGACCGCACTCGCCGGAGTCGACAAGCTGCTGCTCATCTCGGGCGCCGACATGGGCCGACGTGTCGCCCAGCACACCAACGTGATCGAGTCCGCGGAGGAGAACGGCGTCGCACTCATCGCCTACACCAGCCTGCTTCACGCGGACACGAGTGGCTTGAGCCTGGCCCCTGAGCATGTCGCCACCGAGGCCCGGCTGAGCAAGTCGCCGGTTTCCACCGTGATCCTGCGCAACGGCTGGTACTGGGAGAACTACCTGGCGGCCATCCCGCAGGCGGTGTCGACCGGGACGCTCTTCGGGGCGGCCGGTGAGGGAAGGCTCGCGGCCGCTGCCCGTGCCGACTACGCGGCCGCGGCCGCGGCTGTCCTCACCGCCGATTCCGATCAGGCCGGCAAGGTCTACGAGCTGGGTGGGGACGAACGGCTGACGTACGGAGAGTTCGCCCGCGCGATCGGTGAGGCGGCGGGTTCGACCGTAGAGTACCGCGACCTCTCGGAGTCCGATTACCGGGCGAGTCTGGTCGGCGCGGGCCTGCCCGAGCCGGTCGCCGCGATGCTGGCGAGCTCGGACGCGGGGATCAGTCGCGGCGAACTCGACACCACCTCCGGTGATCTCCGGTCGCTCATCGGCCGGTCGTCGACCCCCGTCGCCGACGTCATTGCCCAGGCGCTCGGCTGACGCTGCTTCGCTGTCGCCGCCTCCGGTCATCCGTATCGGTCACCTCCGTCGTGGGTCCGCAGGCGGCGATCGCGGCGTGGATCATCCGGTCTGCGCCGCGGCGATGAGTTTTCCGGCGCCACCGGGTCTGTCCGCATATATTGCTCGTGCCGACAGACGACGGGAATGCCAAGCCATGCCGCAACTACTCAGAGTCCAGAACTTCTCCATCTCGCAGGACGGGATCGGGGCGGGGGAGAACCAGACGTTCGAGCGTCCCTTCGGTGACCGCGTCGAACCCTGGGAACTGATGTCATGGGCGGGTGCCACCGCCGGCTGGCCCAATCGGACCGACCCGGGTGGCACGCGGGGCCTCGACGACTACTTCACGCGCGACTTCTCCCACAACATCGGCGCGGAGATCATGGGCCGCAACAAGTTCGGCCATCAGCGCGGCCCGTGGACCGACCATGAGTGGCAGGGTTGGTGGGGCGACGAACCGCCCTTCCACACGCCCGTCTTCGTGCTGACGCACCACGTGCGACCGTCGTTCACGCTCGGCGACACCACTTTTCACTTTCTCGACGCGACACCCGCCGAGGCTGCCGAGCAGGCGAAGGCCGCGGCCGACGGCAAGGACGTACGCATCGGCGGCGGCGTGAGCACCGTGCGGGAATTCCTCGACGCCGGCCTCATCGACACCCTGCACATCGCCGTCGCGCCGGTCACGATCGGGGAGGGGCTGAAACTCTGGGAGTCGCCCGAGGAACTCGAGGACCGGTACCACCACGAGTCGGTCCCCAGCTCCAGCGGGGTCACTCATCACCTGTTCTGGCGCGAGTAGCGCCGGCCGGCCGGCCGCTACCCGGTTGCGTTTTGTCCCGGCATCCGGGACAAACCACAACCGGATGGCGGCGGCGGTGGAATGCGATCGCCGATCGGCGTAGTTGTAGGGACCATGACGGAACTCTCCAGCAAGGCCACGACTCTGCTCGACCTCCACCAGCCCGGAAATCCGGTCATCCTGCCCACGGTCTGGGATGCGTGGTCGGCGAATCTCGCGATCTCCGCGGGGTTCACCGCGCTCACGGTCGGCAGTCATCCGGTATCGGACTCCATCGGCAAACCCGACAACGAGGGCATCACATTCGATGAGCTGACCACCCGGATCCGGCAGATCACCGCCGCCGTCGACGTCCCGATCTCCGTCGACATCGAATCCGGCTACGGGGAAGACCCGAAGACACTCATCGACGGCTTGATCGCGGCCGGCGCGGTCGGCCTGAACATCGAGGACACCGTGCACAGCGAGGGCGGTCGCCTCCGCGAGGCGCAGGAGCACGCCGACTTCGTGGGCGCATTGCGGGCCGCGTCCGACGCCACCGACGTCCACGTGGTCATCAACGCGCGTACCGACCTCTTCGTGAAGCAGGTCGGGGACGAATCCGATCGCGTCGACCGCGCCATCGAGCGACTGAAGCTGGCCGCCGAAGCCGGTGCGGATGTGTTGTACCCGGTCGGTTTCCACGAAGACGCCACGCAGAAGCGGCTCACCGCGGAGCTGCCGTTGCCGGTCAACGCGATCGGGCATCCGACCAAGAACTCGAAGTCGGCCTTGGCCGAACTCGGCGTCGCCCGGGTCAGTTTCGGGCCGATCTTCCAGATGGTGCTCGCCGAGCGCGCCGCCGAGGTACTCGAACCCTGGAAGTAGCCAGAACATCCCGTCCGGGTCGAAAGAACACGGACGGGATGTCGGTGGTGCGGTCTACCGTCGGCACATGGCACTCACGAAATCCGAACGAGAAGCGTTCCTGTCCGAACCCCACGTCGCGGCGTTGTCGGTGGAGGCCGAGCCCGGCCGGGCGCCACTGACCGTCCCGGTCTGGTACCAGTACGAGCCGGGTGGACGTCCCTGGCTGCTCACCGGGACCGAGTCGCGCAAACTGCAGCTCATCCGGGCAGCCGGGCGTTTCACGCTGATGGTCGACGAGGTGACGCCGCGGCTGATGTACGTGGCCGTGTCGGGGGATGCGGTCGACATGGTCGCCGGCACTCGCGCCGACCTCCAGGAGATGGCGGCGCGCTACCTCCCGCCCCAGGCGGTGGACCCCTACGTGGAGATGGCCGAGAAGGACCACGGCCCGCAGACGAAACTGTTCCTCGAGCCGAAGCAATGGGTGTCTCTGGACCTCGGCAGCCTCTGATCGTCGGGCACTGATCCGGCAGCGAGACGAACCGGCCGGGAACGTCTCGCTACATTGAACGCATGCCGAAGCCGCGTTCCACGTCCGACCAGCCCGACGCCGGGGGCACCGCACCCGGTGCCGAGTCCGATCAGTCCGTCGACCCCGGCTCGGCACAGGCGAATCCCCCCAGCGACGCCGCGGAGGTGAACCCTCTCCACGGCGCCGAGTTCCTGCAGGCCAACCGCAGCAACCGCGACAAGTACCGCGCCGAGGCCGAGGCCAAAGCGGAGAAGGCGGCTCGCAAGGCCGGTCGCAAGCGTGGCTCGGAGGGTTCGGGTCCCGCAACCCGTTCGGCGGCGACCGATTCCGCAGGCCCGGACCCCGCCGCGCCCACCGACGACCCGCCCACCGACGACCCGAAGTCCACCGACACCGATGCGGACCGCACGCCGCGCAAGATCGACCCCGCGGCGTCCGGTCGTCGTGGCTCTCGGTGGACCGGATGGACCTCGGCGGTCGGCGCCCGGCCCTGGGCCGTGATCGCGCTGATCGTGGCGGTCATCGCCCTCGCGGCGTCGACCGCGGTACTCGCGGTGGCCTATGTGGACGCCGACGAGCGGGCCGAGACGAGCGCGTCGGCCGGCGCCACGTCGTCGCTGCTCGAGACGGCGCGCCGGTACGCGGCCGAGATCTCCACCTACAACTCCGCCGATTACGCCGACCTCGACCGGCGCATCCGGGAGATCTCGACGCCCGCCTTCACCCAGACCTACATCGAATCCTCGCAGGACGCGAGACGCGGATCGACTGCGGCCGAATCGGTCTCGACCGCGAAGGCCGACAACGCCGGCATCATGTCCGTCGACGACGGCAAGGCCGTCGTGCTGGTGACGCTCGACCAGACGCTGAAATCGCCCCAGACCGCCCAGGAGTTTCCCGAGGGATTCCCGTACCAGTCGCGGGTCAAGGTCACTCTCGTCGAACAGGACGGCCGCTGGCTGATGGACGACTTCGCGGTGCTGTAGGGGCGTCAGTCGGCCACGTGTGGGCCGAGCAGTATCCGCATCGCGAGCGCTTCGATCCGCTCGGGCGAGGGCGGCGGGGACTGGCGCGACAGGTCGGTCACCACGTCGAGTGCCGCGTGCACGAGGAACCGGGCCTGTGAGAGCGACAGTTCCTCGCGGTCCCGGGTGAGCCACGTGGCGAACTCGTCGACGGTGATCCGTTGCTGATTGCGCAGTTCGGCGCGAGCCTCTGGGGTGGTGTGCCCGATCTCGGTCTCGTAGATCGAGATCAGATCCGTTGTGCTGGAGCTCAATCGGATGTAGGCGGCGAGTATCGCGACGATCGCCTCCCGGGGCGTCGTCGATGCGGCGAGGGCGTCGGCGATCGCAGACGTGACCCGATCGGTGGCGCGCCAGAACGATGCCTCGAGGATCGCGACCTTGCTCGGGAAGTGGCGGTACACGCCCGACGCGGGCAGGTCGGCCGCGTGTGCGATGTCCTCGATGGTGACGTCCCGGAACCCGCGGGCGGCGAAGAGTCCGATGGCCTCGGTCAGGATGACCTCACGTTTGGCGGCGGGGGCGAGTCCGGTGACCGTCGGTCGTTCGCGAGCGGTGGGGGCGGGTAACCCGACGTCGAGCAGGCCGATCGCGGCGCCGGACATCAGCGCCGTCGCCTCACGGGCGGGCAGCGCGGCGCGGTGCGTCGTGGGACTGGCCGCGACGCTGATGATCGCCGCGGCGACGAGATTGGCGTCGGAGTCGTTCAGCGACGGCCGCAGTCGCCGGGCGGCCGCCCGCACGCGACGGTGCTGGTGCACGACGACGTCGCGGACGATCGCGACGTCGGCGGGCTCGAGGTACCGCGATTCCCAGCGATACAGCCCGCCGCGGCGCCGGTTGTCGAACGAGGTGGCGGTGATCGCCTCGAGGAGCGCGTGCAATTCCTCCGGGGACCCCTCGGGGACGGTGTCGAGTACGTCGCGCAGGCCGGTGGCGAGTTCGGCGGTGGTCTCGGCGAACAGTGCGTACTTGTTCGGGAAGTGCCGGTACAGGGCCGGCGCGGAGATGCCGACGGCCTCGGCGATGTCGTCGAGTCGTACCGCGTGATATCCGCCGTCGCTGAACGCCTTCGCCGCGGCGTCGACGATCATGCGTCGCCGGTCGGCGGGGCGACGACGCCGGACGCCCGGGTCCGGGCGTGACGTCTGCGGGCGGGCGGTCATGACGACACAGCCTAGCCGGAGACCACGTTCTCGTGACAGATTTCCGGACCAGACGGTAAAACCGCAGTAGAGAAGCACAAAACGATCCGATAAGTTAACGAGAATTCTCGTGATCTGCGTCGCATTGTGATAGTAGTCTAGGCGATGGCACAGATGCGGGGCACTGTGTCTATCGGAACCGGCATGAATGGGGAGTGGTAGTGAGCGACGAGATCACGCACGACGGAGTGGTGACGTCCGTGGACGATTCCGGGATCGGACGTCTGACGATTTCTCGACCGGAACGGATGAACGCCCTCGACGGCCGGGCCGAAAAGGCGATCGAGGAGACCTTGTCGGAGTGGTCGAAGCGGGATGACGTCCGCGTCGTCGTGATCGACGGCGCCGGTGGCAGTTTCAGTGCCGGTGCCGACGTCCGGGGGTTCGCCGAGCGGTCGACCGAAGGTGGCGCGTCCGGCTTCACCCGGGAACAGGCCCGGGCGATCATCTCCGGTGGCTCCGCCCTCGTACGTGCCGTGCGTTCGGTCCCGGTCCCGGTGATCGCCTCCGTCGACGGCGCGGCTGCCGGGATCGGTGCGTCACTCGCACTCGGCGCCGACCTCATCTACACGACGGCGCGGTCGTACTTCCTGCTCGCATTCGTCAACATCGGTCTGATGCCCGACGGCGCCGCGTCGATGTCGTTCGCCACGGCGGTCGGTCGCGTACGGGCCAACGAGCTGGCACTCCTCGGCGAGAAGCTGCGTGCCGCAGAAGCTCTCGAGGCCGGACTCGTCAACGGGGTCGTCGACGACCGTGCCGCGCTCGACGAGGTGGTCGGCACTGTGGCCCGAAAGCTGGCGGGCAAGAGTGCCGCTGCGCTCCGGCTCACGAAGGCCGCGCTCGACGCGCACACGATGTCCGGTTTCGACGCCGCCATCGAGCGAGAACTCGACGGCCAGACCGAACTGCTCCAGTCCCCGGAGTTCCAGGCGGCGATCAGTGCCTTCGCCGGCGCCTCCCGGTGATTTTCGCGCCACGCCGGAAGAACCACACACCACCCGCCCCGACCCCATCACCACCAGAGAAGACAACGAGGAGACCGATCGTATGACCGCGACCGTCGACACCTTCAGCGACCTGGCCACCGAGCCACTGCGTTCGCGCCGCAACCACTGGAACAACCAGATCCGCCGCCACGCCTTCATGACCCCGGACAAGCCGGCGCTGAAGTTCCTGGGCAACGTCACCACCTGGAAAGAACTCGACGAGCGCAGCCGGGCGTTTGCCGCCGCGCTGAGCCGACGCGGCGTGCAGTTCGGTGACCGGGTCCTGATCGTCCTGCTCAACCGCTCGGAGTACGTCGAAGCGGTTCTGGGCGCCAACCTGATCGGCGCCATCCCCGTGCCGGTGAACATCCGGATGAGCCCGGCCGAGGTCGCCTTCCTCGTCAACGACAGCGGTGCCAAGGTGATCGTCACCGAGACCCTCCTCGCGCCGCTGGCCGACGCCGCGGGCGCCGCCACCGGCGCGATCGAGCACACCATCGTGGTCGGCGGATCGGACAAGGAGAATCACCTCGACTACGAGTCGCTGGTTGCCGAGGACTCGTCGGATCTCGAGGAGATCGATGTTCCCGAGGACACCGTCGCGCTGATCATGTACACCTCGGGCACGACCGGAAAGCCCAAGGGCGCCATGCTCACCCACACGAACATGCAAGCGCAGGCCGTCACCTGTCTGCAGGCTCTGCAGACCCGGTCCGATGACATCGGCTCCTGCGTCGCGCCGATGTTCCACATCGCCGGCCTCGGCGCGATGGCGCCACTGTTCTACATGGGTGCGCTCTCGGTGATCCATCCGCTCGGTGCGTTCGACCCCGACGACATGCTCGACACGATCGAGAAGGAGGGCACCACCTCGATCTTCCTGGTGCCCGCGCAGTGGCAGGCCGTCTGCGCCGCGCAGCAGGCCAAGCCGCGCGACCTCAAGCTGCGGGTGATCAGCTGGGGCGCCGCCCCGGCGTCGGACACGGTCCTGAAGGCGATGAACGAGACCTTCCCGGAAGCGCTGAACGTCGCCGTCTTCGGGCAGAGCGAGATGTCTCCGATCACCTGTGTGCTCGAGGGCCGGGACGCGCTGCGCAAGATCGGCTCGATCGGCAAGGTCGTCCCCGCGGTCACCGCCCGCATCGTCGACCCCGAGGGGAACGACGTGGCGCAAGGTGAAGTCGGCGAGATCGTCTACCGGGGCCCGAACATGATGAAGGGGTACTGGCAGAACGAGCAGGGCACCGCCGACGCCTTCGCCGGCGGCTGGTTCCACTCCGGCGACCTGGTCCGCGCGGACGAGGAGGGCTTCCTCTACGTCGTCGACCGCGCCAAGGACATGATCATCTCCGGTGGTGAGAACATCTACTGCGCCGAGGTCGAGAACGTGCTCTTCGGTCATCCGAGCATCACCGAGGCGGCGATCATCGGTCGGGCGCACGAGAAGTGGGGCGAGGTGCCGGTGGCCGTGGTGGTGCTGGCCGACGGAGTCGACGACCTGACCCTCGCCGACCTCGAGCCGTACCTCAACGAGAACCTCGCCCGGTTCAAGCATCCGAAGGACATCGTCATCGTCGACGAACTGCCGCGCAACGCCGGCGGCAAGGTCGTCAAGCCGACGCTGCGTCAGAGCTACGGCAGCAAGGACGCCGGCCTCTCCGACTGACGCCACCCTCCAGACCGACACCCTCCGACCTGGGCGCGAGCACTCGCGCCCAGGTCGTCGTGGTCTCGTCCGTCTCGATCGCACCGGGCGACTGCGCGGCCTGGAAACACGTACTAGAACACGTTCCAATTATGTGGTTGAGTGATGACTGTCACGTCATGGCGGCAACCGTCGGAGTGAGTAGATCCTCCCGGTGTGAGACGTCGCCGGGTTCGAACGGAGGAGTTCAGTGAAGACAAAGGGTGCACTGCTGCGGGAGCACAACAAGCCGTGGGCGATCGAGGACATCGAGATCGGCGATCCCAAGGCCCACGAGATCAAGATCAAGATGGAAGCCGCAGGCATGTGCCATTCCGATCATCATCTGATGACAGGTGGCATCCCGATGGCCGGGTTCCCGATCCTGGGCGGACACGAGGGTGCGGGAGTCGTCGCCGAGATCGGCGAAGGCGTCACCGACTTCGAGGTCGGCGACCACGTCGTGCTGTCGTTCATCCCATCGTGTGGCAAGTGTCCGTCGTGTCAGTCGGGGATGGCCAACCTGTGCGACTTCGGCGCCATGCTGCTGCAGGGTGAAGCCGTGTCGGACAACACCTTCCGCATCCAGACCGCATCCGGCGAGAACGTCTACCCGATGACGCTGCTGGGGACCTTCGCGCCGTACATGGTCGTGCACGAGGCGTCCGCGGTGAAGATCGACAAGGACATCCCGTTCGAGGTCGCCGCGCTGTGCGGTTGCGGCATCCCCACCGGTTACGGCTCCTCGACCCGGAGCGGCGACGTGCGCCCGGGCGAAGACGTCGCCATCGTCGGTGTCGGCGGCGTCGGTACCGCGGCACTGCAGGGCGCGGTGATCTCCGGTGCCCGCAACCTGTTCGCCATCGACCCGGTCGAGTGGAAGCGCGAGCAGGCGCTGAAGTTCGGGGCCACCGCGGCGTTCGCCTCGGTCGAAGAGGCTGCCATGGCGATCGCGGAGACCACGCACGGCGGCATGTGCCAGAAGGTGATCGTCACGGTCGGCGAGGTCCACGGCAAGGACGTCGACCTGTGGATGGGTATCACCGCCAAGGGCGGCACCTGTGTCCTGACCGGTATGGGCAACATGCTCGAGAGCGATGTGAACCTGAACCTCGCCATGCTGACCCTGCTGCAGAAGAACCTGCAGGGCTCCATCTTCGGCGGCGCCAACCCGAAGCTCGACATCCCGCAGCTGCTGTCGATGTACAAGATCGGCAAGCTCAACATCGCCGACATGATCACCCGCCAGTACCGGCTGGACCAGATCAACGAGGGTTACCAGGACATGTTGGACGGCAAGAACATCCGCGGTGTCATCCGCTACACCGAAGAGGACTGGTGAGCACCCGGGTAACGTGACCCGATGTGTCTGTCCTTGAATCTCTGACGGAATGGCCCGTCGACCACGCGTCGGCGGCGATCATCACCCGTGACGGGGTCGCCGACCAGTTCGGCGACCCCGCTCGCGTCTTCGAACTCGCCTCGGTGACCAAGCCGCTGGTGGCCTACGCGGTTCTCGTGGCGGTCGAGGAAGGTGCCGTCGAACTCGACGACCCGGCGGGGCCGTCGGGATCGACTCTCGCTCACCTTCTCTCGCATGCGTCCGGACTGGCCTATGACACCCGCGAGGTCGAGGCGCCGCCGGGGGAGCAGCGGATCTATTCGAGTTCGGGCTTCGAGGTGGCCGCCGAGGCCGTGGCGGAAGCTACCGGTATCGAGTTCGGCCGGTATCTCTCCGAAGCCGTGTGTATGCCGCTGGGGTTGTCGTCGACGACCCTCTACGGGTCGGCCGGGCATGCGGCGCGCTCGAGTGCGGCGGATCTGGCGGTCTTCGCTCGAGAGCTGTTGAATCCGCGGCTGCTGGCGCCGGAGACGTTCGGAAAGCTGACGTCGGTCCAGTTCCCCGGTCTCGACGGATTCGTTCCGGGTTACGGCAAGCACCGCCCCAACGACTGGGGGATCGGCTTCGAGATCCGCTCGGAGAAGTCGCCGCATTGGACCGGGACACGGAATTCTCCGCGCACGTTCGGGCACTTCGGGCAGGCCGGGACGTTTCTCTGGGTGGACCCGGTTCTCGACGCCGCATGCGTCGTGCTGACCGACCGGCCGTTCGGACCATGGGCGAAGCCGCTGTGGAGCGAGTTCAACGATCGTGTCGTTGATGAACTCTCGTCACAGAACTGAATTTTTCTCGCACCAGAAACTGGCGCAACACGTGCCTCATGAGGCACAATTGATCTCACGAGTGTGATATCCGCTGTCGCGAGGTGTGTTGGGGAAGACGTTCCTCGTCGACAACGGAGGTGAACAAGGTGCGCAATCTGAACCAGTTTGCGGACATGACAACAGGAGTGGTGTACATCCACTCGGCGCCGGTGGCGCTGTGCCCGCATGTGGAGTGGGCTCTGTCGTCGACCCTGAATGCGCGCGCCAACCTGAAATGGTCGGCACAGGATGCCGAGCCGGGCATGCAGCGTGCCACTGTCGACTGGGCAGGGCCGGTCGGCACTGCCGCACGTCTGGTGACGGCTCTCCGTGAGTGGTCGGCGCTTCGCTTCGAGGTGACCGAGAATCCGAGCGAGGGCGTCGACGGCGAGCGGTTCTGCTACGTCCCGGGACTGGGCCTGTGGCGCGGCTCCACGAGCGCCAACGGTGACGTCATCATCGGCGAGAACCAGTTGCGCTCGATGATCGAATCGCAACCCGACAGCGCCGGCCTCGCCGGTGAACTCGAAGGCGCACTCGGTACCGCGTGGGACAACGCCCTCGAGCAGTACCGCATGGGCGGCGCCGGCGCCGAGGTCACCTGGTTGCAGCAGCGGGTGGGCTGACCCTTCGAGACGCCCTCCGCAGGCTCCGGGCTCCTCAGGGAGCGGTGGTGGCGTGTCCTCCGCAGGCTCCGGGCTCCTCAGGGAGCGGTGGTGGCGTGTCCTCTGCACGCTCCGGGCTCCTCAGGGAGCGGTGATGACAAGTGCCCCGGTCCTCGAAGGACCGGGGCACTTGTCGTTGGTGCGACGCGTCAGAGCGGGATGTTCTTGTGGCGTCCGCGGCGTGCGGGTGCTGCCGCGAGCGCTTCGGCGATGATGCTGCGCGTGTGCGCCGGGTCGATGATCTCGTCGACCACCCCGATGGACTGAGCGCGGCCGACACCGCCGGCGATGGCCTCGTGCTCGGCGGCGAGGCGGTCGTGCAGAGCCTCTCGCTCATCGTCGGGTGCGGCGGCGAGGGCCTTCTTGTGGAGGATGCCCACCGCGGCCTTGGCGCCCATCACGGCGACCTCCGAACCCGGCCAGGCGAAGACCGCGGTGGCGCCGAGCGCACGCGAGTTCATCGCGATGTAGGCACCGCCGTAGATCTTTCGGGTCACCAGCGTGACGCGGGGGACCGAGGCCTCGGCGAAGGCATGCAGCAGCTTCGCGCCACGCCGGACGACGCCGTTCCACTCCTGGCCGACGCCGGGAAGGTAGCCCGGTACATCGGTGATGACGATGAGAGGGATTCCGAAGGCGTCACAGAGGCGGACGAAACGCGATGCCTTCTCGGCGCTCTCGGAGTTGAGGCAACCGCCCATCCGCAGCGGGTTGTTCGCGATGACACCGACGCTGCGTCCGGACAGCCGGCCGAAGCCGACGACGATGTTCGGCGCCCACTTCGCTTGCAGCTCTTCGAAACTCGAGATCTCCGTCTCGCCGTCGGCGGCCACACCGGAGTCGAGCAACTGCTCGACGACGGGGTGGACGTCGTAGGCGCGACGATTCGACTCGGGCAGCAGGGCCTTGAGGTCGGTGTCGCCGGCCCGGGCGTGATCGCGGTCGAAGTGTCCCTGCTGGGTGAACGTCGACACGAGACGCCGCGCCCGCCACAGCGCATCGGGCTCGGAGTCGGCGACGATGTGGCAGACGCCGGACTTCTTGCCGTGTGTGGTCGGGCCGCCCAGCGACTCCATGTCGACTTCTTCGCCGGTGACGCTCTTGACGACATCCGGCCCGGTCACGAAGACCCGGCCGGCCGGCGCCATGATCACGACGTCGGTCAGCGCCGGGCCGTAGGCCGCGCCCCCGGCCGCGAACCCGACGACGACCGAGATCTGCGGGATGTAGCCGGAGGCGCGCACCATCGCCTCGAAGACCTGGCCGACCGCGTGCAACGCCTCGACACCCTCGGCGAGGCGAGCGCCACCCGAGTGCCAGATGCCGATGACCGGCGCCTGCTCGGTGATGGCGGTGTCGATGGCGTTGACGATGTGCGCACACCCCACGACACCCATGGCGCCACCCATCACGGTGCCGTCGGTGCAGTAGGAGACCGTCCGGACCCCGTGGACCAGACCGACGGCGGCCTGGACGCCCGACTTGTCGCGTGGATGGAGCAGCGACATCGTGCCTTCGTCGAAGAAGTTGGTGAGCCGCAACAGGGGGTCGCGGGGATCGGCGGCTTCTTCGCGGCCGGCAACGGGAGCCAAGGTCGTCATCGATGTCTCCTGGGTGTCGGGGGTGTGGCGGGAGTGCTCAGTAGCGACCGAAGGCGAGCGCCACGTTGTGCCCACCGAAACCGAACGAGTTGTTGATCGCGTACTCGATCTGCCCGTAGCGGGGCTCACCGTGCACGACGTCGATGTCGCATTCCGGGTCCAGATTCTCGAGGTTGAGGGTCGGCGGGATGACGCCTTCCTCGACACTCTTGATGGTCAGGACCGACTCGAGCGCCCCGACGGCACCGATGGAGTGTCCGAGCGCGGACTTCGGTGCGTACACCGCCGCGTGCTGGCCGATGGCGGCGAGAATGCCCGCGGCCTCGGCGGTGTCGCCGATGGGGGTCGACGTGGCGTGCGCGTTGATGTGGGTGATGTCGGAGCGCTGCAGACCGGCGGTCTGCAGGGCCCGGGTCATCGCCCGTGCATTGCCCTGTCCACTGGGGTCGGGGGCGACGAGGTGGAATCCGTCGGAGGTGATGCCGGAGCCGAGGAGGCGGGCGTGGATGTGCGCGCCGCGTGCCCGTGCATGATCCTCACGCTCGAGGATCAGCATCGCCGAGCCCTCGCCGAAGACGAACCCGTCGCGGTCCTTGTCGAACGGCCGTGAGGCGGCCGCGGGATCGTCGTTGCGCGTGCTCATCGCACGCATCATCGAGAAGGCGGCGATCGGCACCGCGTCGATGTGACCCTCGACGCCGCCGGTGACGACCATGTCGGCGTCACCCATGACGATGTGGCGCCAGGCGTGTGCGATGGCCTCGGCGCCCGATGAACAGGCCGAGACCGGGGTGATCACGCCGGCGCGGGCGCCGACGTTGAGTCCCGCGACGGCCGCCGGTCCGTTCGGCATCGCCATCGAGACGGCGAGCGGGGACACCTTGCGGTAGTTCCCGGTGGTCTCCATGGCCTGGACCGCGTCGACCATCGCGTCGGCGCCGCCCTGACCGGTACCGATCACGACGGCAAGGCGGTCCTTGTCGACGTCGGGTTCGCCGGCCTGGGCCCAGAGGCGCTTGCTCATGACGTGCGCGATGCGCTCGACGTAGGCCATCCGCCGGGATTCGACGCGCGTGACCTCCTCGGCGGGATCCTGGAGGAGACGACCACCGATGCGCACCGGGAGGTTGTACTTGGTGATGAAGTCGTCGGTCAGCTCACGGATTCCCGATTCGCCGGCCAGCAGGTTCTTCCAGGTCGAGTCGAGGTCCCCGCCCAGCGAGGTGGTGGCCACCATGGAGGTGACCACCACACTCGGGAAGTTCCCACCCAGCGTGGAGTACTCGCGGAGGGAAGAGGGAGTCATCAGTTCTCGTCTGCCTCGACCTGCGCCTTGATGGCTGCAGCGGCCTCGGGGTTCTCGTTCTCGAGCTTCTGGATGTAGGCGACGGCGTCGCCGACGGTGCGGAGGCCGGCGAGATCCTCGTCCGGGATCTTCACGCCGTACTTGTCCTCGGTCTGGACCGCGATCTCGACCATGGACAGCGAATCGATGTCGAGGTCGTCGACGAACGACTTCTCGAGGGTCACCTCGGACGGCTCGATGCCGGTGACTTCTTCGATGATCTCCGCGATGCCGGCAATGAGTTGTTCCTGGGTGGCAGCCACTGTGGCGTTCCCTTTCCTTAGCTTCGTTGACTTGATGGTTCCGGAGCGCATGACGGACAGGAGAGTCCGCGCGCTTGGACACGCCGGCTCTAACAGCCGACGTTCCGGGGGTCGCGGACTACCCGCGACCTCTATCCAAGTTCGGTGATCTTCGTGATGTCGCCGGGCTCCTTGAGCGCCAGCGCGGGAGTGCCCTTGAGTTCGCGCTTGGCGATACCCACCAGCGTCCCCGCCGGGGGCAGTTCCACCACGGCGTCGGCCGAGTGGTCCCGCAGGTACGCCGAGCAGAGATCCCAGCGGACCGGCCTGGTCACCTGTCCCACCAGTTTTGTCAGCGCGTCGGCGCCGTCCGTTACAGGCTGACCGTCGGAGTTCGACAGCAGCGTGCGGACGGGGTCGGACGGGGTGATCTGTGCCGCGGCAGCGGCGACGGCCTCTTGGGCCGGAGCCATGAAGTGCGTGTGGAACGCGCCGGCGACGGCGAGCTTGCGGATGCGAGCCTTCTCCGGCGGCGACGCGATGAGTTCGTCGATCTGGGCGACCGCGCCGGCGGCGACGATCTGACCCGCCGCGTTGCGGTTGGCCGGGACGAGGTCGAGTTCGTCGAGGCGCGCGAGCACCGCGGCCTCGTCGCCACCGAGAACGGCAGCCATGGTCGTGGGCTCGAGCGCGCAGGCCTTGGCCATCTCGGCACCGCGGATCGCGGCGAGCGTGACCGCTTCGTCGGCGGAGATCACACCGGTGATCGCCGCGGCGGCCAGTTCACCCACCGAGTGTCCGGCCACGACGGCGTCGGCAGGCAGCTCGCCGTTCTTGCGGACCTCGTCGTAGGCCAGCAGCGCCGCGACCACGACGAGCGGCTGGGTCACCGCGGTGTCGGTGATCTCCTCCGCGGTGGCGGTGGTGCCGAGCCCTTCGAGGTCCAGCTGGATGAGCTTGGACCAGGTGGCGAGCTGGTCACGCGCGCCCGGCAGTTCGAGCCAGGGCACGAGCATTCCGGGTGTCTGTGAGCCCTGTCCGGGGGCAAGCATCGAAAGCACGTGACCAGAGAACACCCTTTGCCCGTGGGATGTGGGTGTGGAGAAGCATGAACCTTGTCGCCGCCTTTTGTGGGGTTCCCACAAAGGTGACCTACAGGTCACCTGGTTCGTCACCAGTCCGAGATTTGTTACCGAACCGTGTTCTTAAGGCTCCTATCAGCACAAACGGTGAATCGGACATGAAACCGGTGTGACTCATGTGGCTGATGAATGCGATTTGTGCCGGAAGTGTGTCAGTCGACCCACCGTCGACGCGACCCTCAGAACGTAGGCGTCGCGAGGGTTAGTTGGGTCACGTCCTGTGATTTCTGAAATTTTCTTCAACCGATAGCGGACCGTATTTGGATGTATGTACAGAATCCGAGCGCACGACTCCACCGAGCCGCCGGAGTCGAGGTAGGCATCGAGCGTCGTCGTCAACGTCGAGCCGCCCTCGGCCAGCGGTAGGACGAGGGATTCCACCAAAGCGGTCATCGCTGACTCGTCGCCGTTGAGCGCGCGTTCGGGGAGCAGTTCGAGACTGTGGACCGGGCGCGGGGCGTTCGGCCAGCCCGCGACCGCCTCTATTCCGGCCATCGCCTCGGTCGCACTCGTGTGCGCACTGCCGAGGTTCGGCATCGTCGGTCCGATGACGACCGGGGCATCGGCGAAGTGGGACAGCAGCGCGCCGACGAACTTCTCGGTCGGACGGGCCGGACCGCTCACGATGGCCACCAGTACCGAACCCTGCACCACCGAGAGGGCCGACCGGTCGAAGGACTTGGCCGTGTTGTGGATCGCCAGCGGCACCGAGACGTTCTGTTCCGGCGGCGGGGTCCCGACGATGACGGTGGCGGGTGCATCCGATTCCCAGTTGAGCGCTGCTGCGCGAGACAGCAACTGGGCGCCGGTGTCCCCGCGGACGACCGCGTCGACGACCAGGGCCTCGAGCCGGGAATCCCACGCACCCCGCGACTCCGCGGCCGAAGCGTAGATGGATGCCGCGGCGAAGCCGATCTCCCGTCCGTACCGCAGCACCGACTCGGTGAGCGCGCGGAGCTGGGCGTCGTTGCGGGCCAGGAGCGGGAGCCACTTCTCGAAAAACTCCATCGCCACGCGGACCATCTCGACGGTCTGCAGGAGGGTGATCCGGCGGGCGAGATCCTGGGGGACCACCTGGAAGGCCTGGACCGTGAACTTCACGTTGCCCTCGGGGTCCTGGATCCACTCGACGAAATTGACCACCGCGGTCTGCACGACGAGTTGCACACTCGCGCGCTGTGCCGCGTCGAGATCGGAGAAGTACGGCAGCTGGTCCTGCATCGAGTGGACCGCCTCGGTGGCGAGCCGGCCGCTGTACTGCTTGACCCGCCGGAGCAGTGTGTCCGGGAGCGCGTCGTGCACGGTGGCGGGGGCCGGTACATGGGCGCCCCGCTCACCGAACACATCAGCCGGCGGTGGCTTCCTGTTCACGCTGGCATCGGACACGACCTCAATCTAGACCCTCGGCCGGCCGGAGTCGCCGACCGTGGGCGAGACGAGGCCGCGTCCGTCGACGCGACGCTCAGGCGACACCCGGATCGCTGGTCTGCTCGGGCGCGGCCGAGACATCGTCGATCCGGTACTTGTCGGCGGCCTGCTTGGCGACCGACATCTCGATGTTGCCGTCCCGGGCGAGCGCGACGAGCACGGCGACCACGATCGACTCGGCGTCGACGTTGAAGAACCGGCGCGCCGCCGGACGGGTGTCGGAGAACCCGAAGCCGTCCGTGCCGAGCGTGAGGTAGGTGCCCGGGAGGTAGGCCCGGATCTGCTCCTGGACGCCACGCATGTAGTCGCTGACTCCGACGAACGGGCCGGCGGCGTCGGCGAGCAACTCGGTCAGGTAGGCCGGGGCCGGTTCGGCCCCCGGATCGCGCACCGCCTCGCGGTCGGCGCGGATGCCGTCGCGGGCGAGTTCGCTCCACGAGGTGACCGAGTAGACGTCGGCGCCGACGTTCCATTCCTCCGCGAGCATGTCTGCGGCGCGCAGCGCGTCGGGCATGGTCACGCCGGAGACGAGGATGTTGGCCGGATGCTGCTTGCCCTCGGGAGCCTTCTGGAACCGGTACGCGCCCTTGACGATGCCGGCCGGATCGAGCCCCTCGGGCTTGGCCGGCTGACTGATCGGCTCGTTGTAGACGGTCAGGTAGTAGAAGACGTTCTCCGGGTCGTCGCCGTACATGCGCTCGATGCCGCGCTCGACGATGTGGCCGAGCTCGTAGGCGAAGGCCGGGTCGTAGGCGACGACCGCGGGGTTCGTGGCGGCCAGCAACGGGGAGTGCCCGTCGGCGTGCTGGAGCCCCTCGCCGGTCAGTGTGGTGCGCCCCGCGGTCGCGCCGATGACGAAGCCTCGCGCCATCTGGTCCGCGGCCGCCCAGAAGCTGTCGCCGGTGCGCTGGAAACCGAACATCGAATAGAAGATGTACAGCGGGATCATCGGCTCGTCGTGGGTCGAGTACGACGTGCCGACCGCGGCGAAGCTGGCCGCCGACCCGGCCTCGTTGATGCCCTCGTGGAGGATCTGGCCCTCCGAGCTCTCCTTGTAGGCGAGCATCAGTTCGGCGTCGACCGAGGTGTAGAGCTGCCCGTTGCGGTTGTAGATCTTGAGGGTCGGGAACCACGAGTCCATCCCGAACGTGCGCGCCTCGTCGGGGATGATCGGGACGATGCGCTTGCCGATCTCCTTGTCGCGCAACAAATCCTTGAAGACACGTACGAGCGCCATGGTGGTGGCGACCTGCTGCTTGCCCGAGCCCTTCGCGGTGGCCTTCAGCGCCGAACTCATGTCCGCCTTCAGGACTTTGGACTTCGTGCGCCGGCTCGGCAGGAAGCCGCCGAGGGTCTTGCGCCGGTCGAGCATGTACTGGAGTTCCGGCGAGTCCTTGCCGGGGTTGTAGTACGGCGGCAGGTACGGGTCTTTCTCGAGCTGCTCGTCGGTGATCGGGATCCGCGTGCTGTCGCGGAAGGCCTTCAGGTCGTCGAGCGTCAGCTTCTTCATCTGGTGCGTCGCGTTGCGACCCTCGAAGTGCTTGCCCAGCGTGTAGCCCTTGATGGTGTGGGCGAGGATGACGGTCGGTTGTCCCTTGTGGGTCATCGCCGAGGCGTAGGCGGCGTGGATCTTGCGGTAGTCGTGACCGCCCCGCTTGAGGTTCCAGATGTCGGCGTCCGAGAGATCCTTGACGAGTTCCTTCGTACGCGGGTCGCGGTTGAAGAAGTGTTCGCGGACGAACGCGCCGTCGTTGGCCTTGTAGGTCTGGAAGTCGCCGTCGGGTGTGGTGTTCATCAGATTGACCAGAGCGCCGTCGCGGTCGGCGTGCAGCAGCGAGTCCCACTCACGGCCCCAGATGACCTTGATGACGTTCCATCCGGCGCCGCGGAAGAAGGACTCGAGTTCCTGGATGATCTTGCCGTTGCCGCGCACCGGGCCGTCGAGACGCTGCAGGTTGCAGTTGATGACGAAGGTCAGGTTGTCGAGACCCTCGGTGGCCGCGAAGCTGGCGAAGCCGCGCGACTCGGGCTCGTCCATCTCGCCGTCGCCGAGGAAGGCCCACACATGCTGATCGGAGGTGTCCTTGATCCCGCGGTCGTGCAGGTAGTGGTTGAAGCGCGCCTGGTAGACGGCGTTCATCGGGCCGAGACCCATGGAGACGGTGGGGAATTCCCAGAAATCGGGCATCAGGCGCGGATGCGGATACGACGGCAGGCCGCCGCCCTCGCCGGCGTGGCTGTGCTCCTGGCGGAAGCCGTCCATCCGGGCCTCGTCGATCCGGCCCTCGAGGTAGGCGCGGGCGTAGATGCCCGGTGAGGCGTGGCCCTGGATGAAGATGTGGTCGCCGCCGCCGGAGTGGTCCTTGCCGCGGAAGAAGTGGTTGAAGCCGACCTCGTAGAGCGACGCCGACGAGGCATAGGTGGAGATATGGCCGCCCACACCGACACCCGGCCGCTGGGCGCGATGCACCATGATCGCGGCGTTCCACCGGATCATCTGACGGAAGCGGCGTTCGACGTCCTCGTCGCCGGGGAACCAGGGCTCGGCCTCGGTGGGGATGGTGTTGACGTAGTCGGTGGAGGTGAGTGCGGGGATCGACACGCGCTTCTCGCCGGCCCGCTCGAGAAGTCGCAGCATCAGGTACCGAGCGCGACCGGGTCCCGCGGCATCGAGGAGGGCGTCGAACGAGTCGAGCCATTCGTCGGTCTCGTCTGGGTCGATGTCGGGCAGATAGGACGCGACTCCTTCGCGGATGACCCGGACTCGTTGTCCGGCGGCGCGTCCGTTCGAGCGGGGGCCGGTGTTCCCGGCGGGTTCGCTCGGCGAGACGTCCTGTGTCGCATGGTCCATCTGGTTGGTCACGGTGATGCCTACTCCCTCTGACAGGCCGGACTCGGGGTGGTGGTCCGACTGCATGGCGTCGGGCACCGCGCTCCGATGTTGTGCGGTGCCTCCCCTCATCGTGCCCCATGTGGGGTGGCTTGGCACCGGGTGGATCCGTGTCGGCTGTCGCGATCGCGTCGATGCGGTAGCGTCCAGAAACTATTACTGACCAGTAGGGGGAGTGGATGCCGGAGCGAGGAGCGGGAACGGTGGGGCGCCGCCGGGGCCGCGTCATCCGGTCGGCGACCGCGGCCACGATCGCCCTCGGGGCGGCGCTGTCGGGTGCGTGTGCCTCGACGGTCGGTGGCGCGGGCACCCCGGCGCCGGGCGAGGTCGCGGTCTACCGGTCCGAGCTGTCGGCCTCGGCGGCCGCCGAGGTACGGGCCGAGGGGGTCGAGCTGTGCCGCGAGTCGATGGCGTCGATGGTCGTGATGGTCCGGGGGTTCAACGCTTTCGTCACCCGTCTGAACGTCGCACAGTCGTATCCCGGGGTCGGCGATCTCGACGAGAAGGCACGGGCCAGTCTGATCGCCGGCGCCGATCAGATCCGTCCCAAGATCACCGAGACCGCGCCCGCGGACGTCTCGACGCCGGCGCGGACATTCCTGGAGTCGACCGCACGGCTGGAGAACGCGATCCGTCGTGAACTGAGTGCCGGCCTCAACCCGGTGTCGGGTCAGTGGTCCCGCGACAAGCAGCGGCTGCTCGACGTGTGCGGTGGTTACACGCCGCTTCCGGCGGCCTCCTCGGCCACCCCGCGCCCGTCCGTCCCGTCGACGACGTCGGACCGTCCCGGCGGGTAGCGTCGCCGCCCCGCGATGATTGGGATCGTGGCACCCGGGGTACCGGTTGTGCACAGGCGATCGCGAAACGCCCGAAATCCATGACGGCGTTCGGCTTGCAATGTGAGGCTTTAGGCTGTTGCCTATGCTGACAGGCGAACAGCGTGCGAGAACGTACGCTGATTCGGCACAGACGACGCACACAACGATCCACACATCTTCAGGAGGTCACGCGCGGTGGTAGCCGCCACAGACGGTAACAACGCCCAGAAACTGGGCTTGACCGCAGGCTTGGTCGTGCAGGAACTCGGCTGGGACGAGGACACCGACGACGAACTGCGCGCTGACATCGAGGACGCGATCGACGCCGAGATGGTCGACGAGGATGCTGATGACGTCATCGACGTCGTGGTCCTCTGGTGGCGCGACGGTGACGGTGACCTCGTCGACGCCCTGATGGACGCGATCGGCCCGCTCGCCGAAGACGGCTTCGTGTGGGTGCTCTCGCCGAAGACCGGCAAGTCCGGCTATGTCGACCCGAGTGAGATCGCCGAGGCGGCCCCGACCGCGGGCCTGACCCAGACCTCGGCCATCAGCCTCGGCGACTGGTCGGCGGCCCGACTCGTCCAGCCCAAGGCCCGCGCGGGCAAGAAAGCATGAGCGGTGCGCTGCCTTCTGCGCCCCTGACCGTCGGCGATCGGGCACCGGACTTCGCCCTTCGCGACCAGAACAACCAGCTCGTGTCGCTCTCGACGCTACGAGCCGACCGCAATGTGCTCGTCGTGTTCTTTCCGCTCGCATTCACCGGCACTTGCCAGGGCGAGCTGGGCTACATCCGCGACCAGCAACCGCGCTTCGAGAACGACGACGTGACGACGGTGACCGTGTCGGTCGGCCCCTCGCCCACACACAAGGTGTGGTCGGCG
The DNA here is from genome assembly GCF_001418765.1 of Gordonia sp. HS-NH1. Classification (NCBI taxonomy): domain Bacteria; kingdom Bacillati; phylum Actinomycetota; class Actinomycetes; order Mycobacteriales; family Gordoniaceae; genus Gordonia; species Gordonia sp. HS-NH1. The sequence goes on along the minus strand of NZ_LIYC01000010.1, from coordinate 12,355 downwards.
GCGCAGGGATTCCTGTTCCCCCTGCTGTCGGACTTCTGGCCGCATGGTGACACCGCGCGCGCCTACGGCGTGTTCAACGAAGACCGTGGTTACGCCAACCGCGGCACCTTCCTCGTCGATCGAGACGGCACGATCGTCTTCGCCGACATGGTCGGCCCGGGTGAGGTACGCGAGAACGCGGTCTGGGACAAGGCTCTCGGCGTCATCGGCTGATCGGGTCCGGCCGTCCTCGGATCAGAGTGCCGAGCGACATGGCAGGAGAAAACCGTTTGCCGCCCGGAGGATTCGACGGTGTGATGTGAGAGCCCGTCGACCCGGGCGCTCACGAAAGGACGATCCTCCATGCCGACCAAGTCGTCGCCCAAGGTGCTGAACTACGCATCGCACGTGGACGACAACACTCTGAACCAGGCGGCCGAGACCGCCCGAATGCCGTTCGTGCACCCGCACATCGCCCTCATGCCCGATGCCCACTTCGGGAAGGGTTCTGCGGTGGGCACGGTCATCCCGACGACCGGTGCGGTGATCCCCGCGGCCGTCGGCGTCGACATCGGCTGCGGCATGATCGCGGTGCAGACGCGACTGCGCGCCGCGGACATCGACGGAATGGACCTCGGCCGACTGCGAGGGAAGATCGAGGATGCGATCCCACTGTCGCCCGGCAACTACAACCGCGGTCTGGACCGGTTCGGTTTCACGCGGGCCCGGATCGACTCGCTCGACGAGCAGGCGACGAACGACGGTGTGGACCTCTCACATTCGCCGAAGTGGCGGGAACAGCTCGGATCGCTCGGCGGCGGCAACCACTTCATCGAACTGTGCCTCGACGAGCGGGACGTGGTGTGGCTGTTCCTCCATTCGGGTTCGCGCGGCGTCGGCAACAAGATCGCCCAGAAGCACATCAAGATCGCTCAGCGGCTGTGCCGCCAGTGGTGGATCAAGCTGCCCAACGCCGACCTCGCGTACCTGCCGCAGGGAACGCCGGAGCTCACGGCGTACCTGCGGGATCTGTCCTGGGCTCAGCGGTTCGCGTTCGAGAACCGCGCGGAGATGATGGATCGATTCGTCGCGGTGTTCGCCGAGTGGTTCGGCGACAACGTCTCCGGTGACCGCGATGCCGGGGCGGAGTCGCTGGAAGTGGACCGGATCAATTGCCACCACAACTACACGGTGCGGGAAACGCACGCGGGTAAGGACGTCTGGCTGACCCGGAAGGGTGCGATCGACGCCCATGAGGGCGTCCGGGGCGTCATCCCGGGGTCGATGGGCACGCGGTCGTACGTCGTGCGCGGCAAGGGCAATCCGGCAGGCCTGTGCTCGGCGCCGCACGGTGCCGGTCGGCGGTACTCCCGCAGCGAGGCGCGGAGGCGGTTCACCGCCGAGGATCTCGCGGCCCGGATGACGGGAATCGAGTACCGGCACGGCGACGAGTGGGTCGACGAGATCCCCGACGCCTACAAGGACATCGATCAGGTGATGGCCGACGCCGTGGACCTGGTGGACATCGAGCACACCCTGCGGCAGATCCTCAACGTCAAGGGGACGTGACCGGCCGCGTTCGGCCATGAGAACGAGACGAATCCCGAAGGTGCTGAGCACCTTCGGGATTCGTCTGTCGAGCTGGCAGAGATTTCAGTTGCCGGACAGCTTGTCCTTGATGTTCGACGCGGCGTCCTTCACGCTCTCCACGCCGTCCTTGACGGCCGCGGAGAGCTGATCGCCCTTGCCCTCGCTCTTGAGCTGGTCGTCACCGGTCACATCGCCGGCGGTCTCCTTGGCCTTGCCCGAGAGGTCCTCGGCCTTGTTGCTGACCTTGTCGCTGAATCCCATTTCTCTTCTCCTTCATCTCATGTGTTCATTCATGTGTTCGACGACAACCTCGGGTGAGGTCGTCGGTCGATGCGGGTGTCTGCCTGTTCACCGATCGAGGTGGACGAAGGCCTGCACGTGTACTCCGGAGTCGCCCAGCGCGGTCCGGATCGCGGTGACGGTGTCGGCGACCGGTGCGGTGACCTCGTCGAAGCTCCGGTTCGGCCTCGCCGACACCTCGAGCCGGATGATGCTGCGCGACCGGTCGTCGATCGCCTTCGCGGACACCTTCTGGAACAACGGGTTGCCGGCCAGTTCCGCCGCGGCCGCGTTCGCGATCAGTTTCGGTGCGACGGTGAGCGTTCCGGTCTGATCGGAGCCGTCGAGCACGGCGTCGTCGACGGCGCGTGGCCTGATGATGGTGGCCAGCAACAGCAGACCCCAGCCGACCGCGATCACGGTGAGACCGGCCAGCGCCCAGATCCACCAGGACGCCTGTGCCGCATCGAGAGCGGCGCGCTCGTCGAGACGTTCCACCCATCCGGCCACCGGCTCGATGCCGACCCGCCAGGCCATGGCCGCCGCACCGACGACGATGAGCAGCACGGCCACGAGCCCGACCGACAGTCGATGTGCGATGGCGGGAAGACGATTCATCGGACGCTCCTCGTTCCTTGCACGCGCAACCGCACGACGACCTTGGGGGACGACCGTACTTCGGCGGCCGTGTGAGCGACGGTGTCTTCGATCAGCTGGCGGTCGACACCCTGTGGCCGGACCGCCACCGTGCACCGGATCTTTCGCCGGGTCACCACCGTGTCGGCGTCGAGTACGCCGGGTAGGTCGGAGACGGCAGCACTGCACCGCCGCGCGACGTCCCCGGGGCGGGTCCACATCCCGTCGCCGGCGAGGGCGAGATGTGTCCTGCGCCGTGGTTTGACCGCGACCCACAACAGGATCAGACCCAGCACGACGGCTCCGACCGCGGCGGGCCACATCCAGTTCTGCCACTGCAGGTCCGAGATCCATTCGGCGGCCGTGACCGACCACTCGCGTCCGTCGAGCCAGTTCGCGCGGACGGCGATGTCGCGCACGGCCACCGCGCCGAGCGCGATGAACCCGAGCCCGAGTGCGGCGCCGGCGATCGCGGCGCCCGGAAGGGCCGCGGGCGGAAAGACGTGTTCCGAACCGGTGTTCCGCCCGCTCCCGAGACGTGCGGTATCCGGATCGAGTGCGGTCTGCGTCATCGTCGTACCCCCGGGTCGGTGGTGATGGTCGAGGTGAGCGTCGCGGTGTCGTGCTGCGGGCGCTGTGGGTCCGGCCCGTCCGACGGGACGCGGTCCGTGCGCGGGGCCTCGATGTGGGGGTCGTCGCCGACCGGTGGCAGGTCGACGTAACCGCGTTGGCGTCGCCGGATCGCCTGTCGTGGCTCGAATTTGGACACCGTCACGTCGACGCGTGTCGGTGCGATCCCGGCGAGGCGTTCGACCTCCGCGGTGACGTGGTCGCGCGTGCGACGGGACACCTCGGCGACTGCACACGGCCACTCGAGGGCGAGGGACACCGTGATCCGGGTGCCGCCCGCATGAACGGTCGCGTCAGGTAGGGCGGACCTCTCGCCGATCGCCCCCAGGACCGAGCCGACGCCGCCGCGATGACGGACGACGCCCGGGATGTCGAGGGCCGCCCGGGCCGCGATCTTCTCGAGGACGCGGTCGGCGACGGTGAGTGTCCCGGGCGGCGAGTCGTCCCCGGAGGGGACGCCACCCGTCACCGGCCCGCCGGTGTGCTCAGCCACGACCCCGGCTCCGCAGGAGGGCACCCAGGTCGATGGCGCCGTCACGGTTGAGCCCCAGGACGAGTCCCGCGGCGCCGAGCACGACGGCCAGCAGGAAGCCCGCCAGTCCACCGGCGACGGCGGCCAGTGCGAGGAGCAGGCCGACGAACAGACCCACCACTGCGTTGTTCATTTCGCTTCTCCTTCATGCGGACTCGGCTTCGAGCTGACACTGATGTCGGCCACGGTCACCGAGATCGGTCTCGCGGCGAGCGTTTCGGCGATGTCGCGGACCTGTGCGGCGACGCCCTGCAAGTCGTGCGCGGCGTCGACCACGATGTGGATCTCACCGCTGTCGTCGGCGAGGGACACGCCCGAGACCCGATGTCCGGGCAGGTAGGTGGCGATCTCCCCGAACAGACCGCTGTGCAGGTCGTGCACGCCCGGTACGGAGAGCACGGCGGCGGCGAGGCGATCTGCCAGTGAGCCGCCGTCATCCGTCCGCGCCGCCGGGAGGTCCGACGTCATCACTGGACCCGCGGGGTGGTGTTCGATTCCTGCTCGTCGTCGCCGAACGCGATGTCGTGCACGGTGACATTGACCTCGGTGACCTCGAGACCGGTCATCTGCTCGATCGCGGTGATCACGTTGCGTCGGATGGCAGCTGCCAGTTGATGGATCGCGACGCCGTACTCGGCCACGATGGAGACGTCGACGGCGGCCTGGCGCTCGCCGACCTCGACCTCGATGCCCTGGGTGGTACTCACCGTCGTGCCCGGCAGGACGTCGCGAACCCGGCCGACCACGCGTTCGGTGGTGCCGCCCAGATCGTGGACGCCGTCGATCTCCCGCGCGGCGATGCCGGCGACCTTCGCGACGACGATGTCGGCGATGGAGGTGCGTCCCCGATCGCCCGACGAATCACGGCGGGCGATAGCACGACCCGTGGCGGCGTCGGCGGCGCCGGTGCTCGACGCGCCGAGGGGGGCGGCGTCGTCCTTCGTGGCGTCCTTGGTCGGGGTGGCGCTTGCGGACATGTCGAACTCCTTCGGTCGTCGTGTCTTCTTCGTAGACGGACCGCCTTCGGATGATGCGCTATCGCAAAGGCTGTTCACGATCCGTCTGTAAGGTCAGTCGGGACGGACGGGGGGAGTTGCACGCATGGGACCCAGTGATTCGGCTCACAGACAGTCGCTCGACCTGTCCGAGCTCGGCGATGACGAACTCGCGGGCGCGGCCGCTGTCGGCGACACCGAGGCATTCGACGTCCTCGTCCGACGCGTGACGCCGGGTCTGCTGCGGTACATGCTGCGGATGGTCGACGGGCAGCAGACTGCCGAGGACCTCACCCAGGAGACGTTGCTCGATGCGTGGAAAGGGCTGCCCGACTTCGCATTCCGAAGCAGCTTTCGTACCTGGATGTTCGCCATCGCGCACCGGAAGGCGGTCGATTACCACCGGCGCAGGCGCGATGTACCGTTCGACGACGAACGGTTCGCCGAACTCGAGGCCGCCGGACCGTTGCCCTCCGACATGGCGGAGCGGAGTCTGCTGATCGACGCCCTGCGCGCCGAATTGGACAATCTGCCCGCGACGTCGCGCGCCGCGTGGTGGCTCAAGGAAGTCGAGGGGCTTACCCTCGAAGAAATCGGACAGGTGTTGCGCATCACCACCGGATCGGTGCGCGGCCACCTCCAGCGCAGCCGGAAGTTCCTGTTGACCCGTTTGGCACCGTGGAACCCTGGTAAACCGACAACCACACCGACGGCCACGACGATCGTCGGCGACGCGGAGGGAGGCGAGGACCGTGCCTGACAAGCACATCCGCGACGCTGACATCGCCGACGCGTGGCTGGTCGAGGCCACGCAGCGGCTGGCCGACGAGCCCGCGAACGACGTCGACCGCCTGATCTCCTCGATTTCGGGAAGCCTCCAACGCATCCGGCGGCCGGCCCGAACCCTGGCCACCGACGGGCTCCGCATCACCACCAGCGACCGTGTCGTCAAACAATTGATCGCCGTCCGCACCCGACGCGAACTCGGACGACTGACGGTCTTCGTGTCGGTGGACGGGGCCGGCGACACCGTCGACGGCGTGCGCGTCGGCCTCATCGCCCGTTACGCCGACGACCTCCCCGCGCTGTCCGACGACGTGCGCGACATCGTCGACGAGGTTCTGATCGAGACTCTCGGCACCGAGACCAGCGCCGCCGCCCGACGAAACATCTCGGTGCGCTGGCAGGACGTGTACACGCGAGAGTGGCTCAGCCGCTAGCGATTTCATAACTCGAAGCCGCGCTGGGCGCGGGTTGGGGCTATGGGATCGGGGTGGTGCGCGCAAAGGGATTCGAACCCCTGACCGCTGGTGTGTAAGTTGCGCTATCTGCGAAAACAGGCCTTACCGGGGTTTACCGACCTTTGCCTAGAATTACCCTGTATGCGCAGGTAGTGGCGATTTTCGACCTGGTTCTTTACCGGCGTCTACTTTGCCTTGCGTCGCCTTCTGCGGACTGGTTGCGGACTGGCTGCGGACTGAGAACGCGACTTTGGACAACCGGTCGGCGCTGGTCATAAGCTCGGCCTAGCGCGCTCGGGTCCTTCGATACCTCCCCGGCATCAGCGGCCGGGCGCGTCAGCCCCACCCTCGATACCTTGCGGGCCTCCGGGGTGGGGCTTCCAGATTCTCGGGACTTCTTCCATGTCGGCGGCGAGCCCGCGATAATGCGCGGATGACCCTCCCGTTTGGCGAACCACGTACGTATATCAACCGCTCAGGCAATCAGACGACCGAGTGGCCCGATGGCCTGAAGGTCGTTCGCATGAGTGATGGTCGGGTCAAGATCGGTCGGCAGGGCTCGCACCTCCGCGGGGGACCGAAGAACGTCAAGGTGCAACAGTTCTCGGACGGTAGCAACCCGACCGCCCACATCATCGCTGCGTTCGACGCCAACGACTGACACTTACCGTCGACCGTGGTGCTCGCTCTCGTCATCGGGCGGTCGGTAGCGTGAGAACCCGTAGCGCTGGTCCTGTCGCCGGAGTTCAGCGTCCTGGCGCTGCTCGGCAATCCACGCGGCATAACCCCGCGGTGCGGTGTCTGGGTCTGGTCGAGTGGTCATCTCTGTTATCCATCTGTTAATCGCCTGCGGCGAACCCAAATTCGCGTGTCTGTCGTGTCCTAGTGTCGTCAGCGCGGAACGCGGGGTCGGTGTGGTTCTTGGTCCCGATACGGACGATTTCGGCCCGCTTGCGCCGCGATGCGCGGTGGAGTCCGGCAAGGATCACCGGCGGCGGCTCGGCGTCCTCGTCGTGCGCGTCTCGCCATGCGGCGAGGTCGGCCCGCTCGGTGTCGCTGCCGCGTTCGTAGTCGAGGGTGTCGCCGTCCTCCTCGTCACCGGCGACAACCTCGACCGCGACGACCTCACGGCCGAACAACCGAAGCGCGATCAGCGCGCGACCCCACCCCTCGCGGCCGACATCGCGGGCCCGGATCGCGGCCGTCGACGCTTCGGCGTCGCGCCGTCGCTGCGCAGCGCGCACCCGGGCGTCGCGTAGTTCGATCTCGTCGAGCTCGCGCGCAATTGCGGCCCGGTGCTCGGTCTCGACCCGTTTCCGTTCGCCCCGGCTTGCTGCTTCACGCTGATCGCGAAGCTCGGGTGTTGGGTCCGGGTCGGTGAACTGCCACCCGCTCGCGAACGCCACCCGTGACCACCAAGCGCCGTGCTCGTGCGGCCACGCGGCGCCGCGACGGTGGAACCTGCCGCCTGTCTGCTGTCGTGAAAACGCGGTTTCGTCGAGTAGCTCGCCCGCGGGGTCTCGACGTCGGCACCCCAGTGAGCACAGTGCAAGGCGATCCGCAGGCAGCGCAAGCACTCCCACCCCGCCGGTGTCGCACCGGCGAGGTGAACATGCGTTGTGCGTGGGATGAGTTCGTGCCCGAAGCGGCGGCAATGGGCCGGAACCGTGAGTGTCGTCATCCGGGCACCACCCCCAGGCGGAATGCCTCGGCAAACTCGCGAGGGGGTCGCCCGTCGTCGCCGAGTAGGTTCCGGTCCGCGCACCACGCGTAGAACCCGTCGCGGCGCCGCTCGTGGGCGAGGGTTGTGCGCCAATGCGGCCAAGCGTCGTGGGTCCGAGGGGTGGGTGTCGGTGCGTTGGGATCGCGGAACGGGTTGTCGGGGTAGCCCTGCGCTACCTCGGCGGCAGTCATGCCGTCGTAGGCTGCGCGGAACTCTTCGTCGGTGACGGGGTTGCCCTCGCCGTCGCCGATCTGGTCGAGGTAGAACGTCGAGGTGGGCAGGAACCTGTCGGGAACCGCGGCGGGAGTGAGTGCGAGCCCGGTCGTGCCCGCTAGCTCCCCCGCACCTGCGAGGCGCGCCACTACCGAGCCTTCCGGGTGCGCGACGGCCGACGAACGGCGGCGTTGCGGCGGTCGGCCTGGCCGCGCTCGCCGCCGTCCCCGGCATACGGTCCGCGAAGAGCCCCGGGCGGCGTACCCCGAGAGGTCAGCTTGCCCGCGTTGGCTGCGGTCGTGAACCGGTGTTCGACGAGTTGCTGCAACTTGGCGAGCGCGAGCCGCTGTTGGCGGATCTCGGTTGTCGCCGGGTTGTTCTTGACCCCGCCGGTGGGAGACACGATGACGGCGCCGTTACTGTCGATCGAGCGCTGCAACGCGGTGATGGTGGCGATCGTGGCGCAGGCGTTCTCGATCAGGATCTCGTCGGCGTGATCGAGCACCAGGCCCAATCGGACGGCTTCGTCGACGTAGAACTGGCGCAGCGCACCGGCGGACATGTCGACCCCCGCGGGCTTGGCCTTCGAGGCGGTCTTTCTAGGCGAGGCTGCGTTCTGCGCGATCATGCTTCGATGATTGCACGGTCTGTCAAAAGGTAGTTCGGAGTGAAAGGGGCTGGCGTACAACGCGTATGGTTGCCGATCAACTCGAAAACTAGACCACACCATTTGTCGGCTCGATTCACCGGGGAAGGTGTCGGCGACGATTCATCGGGAGTGCTGCGGGTCACAACTCGGCGAGTCATCCACATCGGGCTCGCGGGGGATGCGAGGATGCCGACCAAGCGACACGACGGCGACCGGTGCGACCCGCCTGTCGGCTGATCTTCCGCGAAGCCAGGCCGAGCTTATGGAGGACCACTGTGACGGTGCCCGCTATGCCCGAGTTCGGGCCAGTTCTGTACCACTACACCGACATATACGGTGTCGAAGGCATCATCGGCGGCGAGAACCTGCGAGGCACTGATATCAGGTTCATGAACGACCTGTCTGAACAACGTTTCGGTGAAGGGCTTCTTGACAGGGCATTCGACGAATGCGGTTCGGAGCTGCAAGCAGAGGCGAAATCAGGTGATCCGCTAATCGCCGCGGCGGTGGACTCGCTTACCGATCTCCACGGAACGACGCGGATGTTCCGGGGGGACTATGCGCCACTCGCGATGGAGTACTTTGCGGTCTGCTTCTCAGAGTCGCGCGATCAACTCAGCCAGTGGCGCGCGTACGCGCGAGAAGGTTACTGCCTGGCGTTCGACACTGCCGAGCTGTTCACCTATCTACGCTCGACTCCCAATACGGGCAGTAGCGCCGATGCCCCGCTCGCGACTGACATGAGGCGAGTTTCTTACGGTGACTCGGGTTTTGCGGATCTAAAGGCATTCATTCGAGGCCGTGTCCTCGCAGCGGCCACCGAAGATATCGAACACGGGCTCGTGGGTTCGAGTTCCCGCACAGGTCATCGCAACGATTGGGGAATGGGCGTAGCACTGGAGGCCGTCTTCCACAAGGACCCTGCTTTTGCCGAGGAACGGGAAGTCCGTGTTCTGCTTGGTGGCGCCGCAGACGCACACACTCCCGGTCGCTTCGGCATGGTTCCGCGGGCTCATGTTCCGCTTCAGCGACAATTGGTCCGGTCGGTCACCGTCGGACCAAACACATATGCGGACCTTCAGGCGACATCGTTGGAGAGCTACGCGGTCGCCACCAGGTGGTGGGGCGGTCACCCAACCGGTCAGTTCAGTGTGCTGAGGTCTGAGATTCCCTACCGCGGCTAGCAAAGTTGACATAGGTGCCGGGGTGTCGACGGCCATCCTGGCGGGAGCCGACATAGTGTCTCTGGGTGACCGCGATGTTCGAAGTTGTCGACCTTGACGACGGATGGGTTCGCGGAGCTTCTGAACCGGGCGGTGACGAGCGCAAACGATGGTTCCACGGCCCGGAGTCCTCGCAGTACGCCGGGCACTGGCTGTTCAAACCCCGGACCGAAAAGACGCTGAAGTTGTCGAAGGCACGCCAGGTGCAGGGTGATAGTCCGGATGTCCTGATCTCGGGCGAGGACTGGGCAGAGAAGGTGAGCTATGAACTCGCGCTGTTGGTCGACCTGCCTGCGGCCGAGACAGAATTGGCAACAGTCACCCCGCCCGATGAACACCGAGTGTTGGGGTCGATGAGTCGGGACATGCGGCCCGAGGTTTCGGAAACCAAGCGATCGCAGAGGTGGCCCTGGTCCGCGGGCGGGTCGTTGGTCGCTGAGGTCGACGCCGCGTTTGATGCCGACACGTGCGTTGGCCACACGTTGACCGCAGTGCGAGACGTCCTCACAGACGGCGGGGTCACCGGTCCGATCGGTACCCGATTCGTCGACTGGCCCGCGTTCGATGTGTGGGCCGGATACCTGATGCTCGACGCGTGGATCGCGAACACCGACCGGCACGCCCACAACTGGGGTGTTGTGCAAAATCCGACCTCGGGCGCGACTTACCTTGGTCCGAGCTTCGATCATGGGTCGGCGCTTGGTGGAGTGATGGCAGAAGCAAACCGCACAAAATGCGTGGTCGACGATTCCGTCGCTCAATGGTGCGCAAAGGGCAAATCGAAGCGGTTCTACGGCGGTGAACCTCGGGACTTGGTCGACCTGGCGGTTGAGGCGTTGTCGCTGTGCTCACCGACCGCGCGGACACACTGGGTAACGCAAATCACTGCCGTTGACCTCGCGATATGCGACTCTGTCATCAGGCGAATCCCAGATATGTCCGACCAGACCCGTACGTTTGTGCAGACCGTAGTCACCACGAACCGAAAGCGACTGTGCGATGCTCTCCACTGATCTGCTGGACCTGTCATCGGCCTATGCCGATGATCAGTCGGCGGCGTCGCGGTTGATCGTGACCCGCCGAGGGGTGTACGACGGCACATATCGAGCGATCGGTTACCTCGATAGGGTCCGCCGCGACGACGGCGACACCTACGAGTTCAGCTACCTCGCGGCGTCTGCCGAGCAAGCGGGGTTCGTCCCGATCATCGGCTTCCGCGATGTCCACCGGCGCTATTCGTCGCCACGGTTGTTCCCATCGTTTGCCGAACGCGTCATCAGCGCCAAGCGTCCCGATCGGCCTCAGTATCTCGCTACGCTCGATCTCGATTCAGACGCCGATGCATGGGAGATCTTGTCGGCTTCTGGCGGTCACCGCGAGGGCGACCCGATCGAGCTGATCTCGCTGCCACGCTATGACGGCGACACCGGGGTGACGTCGGCTCACTTCCTCGCTCACGGCGTCAGGCACCGCGGGGAGCACACGAGCGCGCACATCACCGGCCTCGCGGCCGGTCATCGGCTGACCCTCTTGCCCGAACCGGCAAACGAGCATGACCCGCGTGCGGTCCAAATCATGGACGGAACGATGCACCTCGGGTATGTGCCGAGCCCGCTGCTCGACTACGTTCACTCGGTCATCGAGTGTGACGACCACACCCTGACGGTGGTGCGGGCGAACCCACCAGAGACCCACTCGCACTTGCGGTTACTGCTTCGTCTCGAAGGACGTTGTGACGAGTATGTGTTCGATCGCGCCGAATGGTGCCCGGCACGCCACGACGGCTAATCGACCTAAACGTCGTTCCTCGACGCGTCCACTATCACGTCCGTTAGGGATGTCAGATCATGCAAGACCGTGGTGCCGTGTAGTTCTGCCAGGCCTAACTGGTCGATGTGCCTAGCCCATTGACGCTCGGTGACCACAACGTCGCAATAGGGAATCGCAATCGACAGGAACGATAGATCGTTGAGGTCGTTCCGCGTCCAAGGTTGTTGAGGGTTGCGCAGACGAACCCGCCGTAGTTCGCTCATCACCCACCGGCTGGGGATGCCCTTCAGAAGATCGTATTGCGCATGCTTGCTGGCGATCAGATCGTTGAGGTCGACTCCGCTGCGGTCACACTCGGACATCAGCGGGTCGATAACGTCCGCGAGTTCCGACATGACCGCCACGTCGCCGAGGCGGCCTCCCAGCTTTTGTTCGACAACGGCCCTGCTCAGTTTGGTTTGACCGTCCGCGAAGAGCTGCGAGCTGGAATGTATCTGCGAGGCTGTTTCGAGCATCTCGCGGGCAGCCTCGGGTGCATCTTCGGGCGCGGCCAAGATGAACTCTTCGGCCTTGTTGCGGATGAGTGCCTTGACCTTTGCCCGTATGGCGGGCGGCAACGTTTCCTCGTTGGTCACCTTGAAGCCTGCGACTAGATCTAGGTCGGCGTCGAAAGCGTGCTTGAATCCGACCCCGAAGATGTTGATCTGTGATCGCAGGGGCTCGCCGGTGAGGTACTCCCGAATCTCGGCCGGGACAATCTTCTGAACCGGGGCGATTGCGTGAAACTTGGTTAGTTCGGCCATGGTCTCGCCGAGTTCACGACGGCTGCGCCCTGTCCCGCGGCGCTGAGTCTCGTAGTAGTGCGCAGACGACAGGGTCAAGTCCCAAGTAGTGG